>CAJYBS010000017.1 GCA_913064795.1 uncultured Gammaproteobacteria bacterium | reverse complement strand
AAAATACTGCCCAGCAAGACCATTCCTGGCGAGCTGCTCGGCCTCAGCGCAAACAACAGGGCAAAACCAACCGCCGCAGCCGTGTAGCGCGCGAGCCCCATCCAAACCGCGCCGCCTGCTGAACGACGGGCTGTCAGGCTCAGTGCCACCCAAAAACTAGGCACCAAAACAACCAACGAGCCGAGCATCAGGTCTAACCCGCCATTAAAACCTCTCAGCACACCGGCAAGAACAGCGGTTGCGGCAATCATGGCCGCCGCGGCTCCCGTGGCATACAACAAGCGCTTCCTAGTGCCCTCAAACGGCCCAGTGGCAGCAAATCTGGCCAAAATGCTTTGTGCCCCTTTGTGGTGCGGGCCCGAGTGTAGTGGAAAGGCCTAAACCCTTCAACACGTGAGGTTATCGGATTTTCTTTAAAACACCGTCTAATTCATCAAGTGTGGTGTAGTGAATTTCAAGCCGACCGCGACCATTTTGTTGATGTCGGATTTTTACCTGTGCGCCAAACTGATTACTAAGGTCCGCTTCTAAGCGACTAATATTTGGATCTGTTTGAGGTTTGGCGGGCTTGTCTGTCACCACAGAGCGCACCAGCGCTTCTGTTTGACGCACCGAAAGACCCTTTTGGTAGACCTGTCGTGCCGCTCGAACTTGGTCTCCAGCAGCCAAAGCCAATAACACCTTAGCGTGACCAGCATCGATTTCTTGTCGCTCTAGCATACCGAGCACCTCGCTTTCGAGCTGTAACAACCGCATCAGGTTAGCCACGGCGGGCCGAGACCGACCCACTGCGGTAGCGACCTGCTCCTGATTCAGCCCAAATTCCTCTTGAAGTCGTTTCAACCCCAGGCCTTCCTCAACTGGGTTTAAATCTTCTCGTTGAATATTTTCAATCAATCCGATGGCAATAGCCGCTTCATCAGAGACTTCTTTTATGACTACCGGAACAGTGGCTAACTGAGCCAATTGCGCGGCTCGCCAACGCCGCTCGCCCGATAGGATCTCAAAACCCCCGGTCGACAGAGACCGCGCGACGATCGGCTGCAAAATACCTTGCGCCGTTATGCTGTCCGCAAGACTCTGCAACGCATCCTGCGTAAAGTTACGGCGCGGCTGATAGGCGCCTCTTTGCAGTTGCTCAATGGGCAATTCCATCAACGGATTTGTGTCACTCGAAGCGGGCCGACCCTCTGTTACACGTGGAGTTTCAGTGTCAGTGTCTGGCTTATTCAGCAAGCCGGTCCCCAACAGCGCCTCAAGGCCTCGATTAAGCTTTCGCTTTGGCGCCATTAGCTCGGGTCCTTTCTATTTTGTTCTTGTCTGCGCATAAACTCACCCGCCAACGCCATGTAGGCGGTAGCGCCTCTCGACAAACGATCATAAACGATTCCCGGTACTCCATGGCTCGGCGCTTCCGCTAATCGGATATTTCTGGGGATGACGGTACGATAAACCAAACCATCGAAGTGTTCATAAAGCTGCTCGGACACCTCGCTCGTTAACGCATTTCTCGGGTCATACAGCGTCCGCAAAATACCCTCAATCTTGAGATCTGCATTCACGGTTTGCTGAACCGAATTAATCGTGTCAATGAGGGCCGACAACCCCTCTAACGCAAAGTATTCGCACTGCATCGTGATTAGCACAGAGTCTGCGGCTACCAAGGCGTTTAACGTCAACATATTCAGCGACGGTGGGCAATCGACAATAACGAAGTCGTAGTGTGGATCGCCAGCAGACAGCGCTTTTTTCAGTTGCTGTTCGCGAGCGTCCATTGATAACAACGCCACTTCTGCGGCAGTTAAGTCGCCATTAGCCGGAATACAGTCGAGCGCCAATTGCGGTAAATGTGTGACAGCTCGCTTGAGCGGCATTTGGTCGACCAACAAATCGAGCGCCGTGGCATCAGCAGCCGCTTTATCGATGCCAACTGACACCGTGGCGTTTCCTTGCGGATCGAGATCAATTAACAGCAAACGTTTGCCCATGGCCGCTAATGCCGCCGACAGATTTACACTCGTCGTTGTCTTTCCCACACCACCCTTTTGGTTGGCAACGGCGATTATTTTCATAGTGCCGCCGCGCGAGGCTGTACCGCCAACAATTGGAATGACCAGTCACGCCCTGGCACAGTGATGCTTTGAGCGGTCACTTGTCGAGTGGCGTCTGCTAAGGACTCAATCTCATGCTGTGCTTGTTGCGTTTTCATTGCGTATACCATGCCTTGATCGGTTAACACATGATCGACCCTGACGAGCGTGGTGGCTAAGTCAGCGAAAGCCCGCGTCACTACCGAATCAAACCGCTTCGTCGGCAACCAGGACTCCACTCGCACTGTCTCAATCTCAACATTGCTCAACATCAGCGCTCTTTTCACCTCCAATAGAAACCGGGATTTTTTACCATTACTATCGAGCAGGGTGTAATGCACGGCTGGATTAGCAATCGCCAAAGGAATACCGGGTAGACCTGCACCTGTACCAACATCAACCACCTGTTTGCCACTGATAAACGGACTGATTGCTAAGCTTTCAACGAGGTGCCGACTTAACATCTCAGACCGAGATCGAACAGCAGTCAGGTTATAGGCGTTGTTCCATTTTTCGAGCAAGTCCAGATAAGAGAGTAACTGTGCCGTTTGATGGTCGCTCAGGTCTATACCAATGTCGGCAGCAGCTGTTAACAATCGCTCCGCCTCTGAATTAACCATTTGCAGTAGCCGGCAGACTGCTAATAAGTTCTCGCTTCTTTATATAAATCAGTAAAATCGACAGTGCTGCAGGCGTCACGCCGGGAATGCGCCCCGCTCTGGCTAAATTAGTTGGTCTAATTTCTTGCAGCTTTTGTCGAATTTCATTGGACAGCCCATCAACTAACGCGAAGTCCAAATCACTTGGTATCGTCATCGCTTCATGACGATGTAAACGATCAACGTCTTGTTGCTGACGCTCGATATAACCCGCGTATTTACACTGAATGGCAATTTGATGCGCCACCACCTCAGCAACCGGCAAGGGCGCTGGAGAAATACGATTCAGCACGTCGTAATCGAGCTCGGGACGCTTCAGTAACTCGGCCAATGAATATTCTCGACTGAGTGGTTTGGCGAGCAAGGTAGCCAATTGTGCCGCTTCAGCACTACCCGCCTGAATGAAGGTCTGTTGCAGACGATGTTGTTCGGCCTCAATAGCCTCACATTTATCGTTAAATTGCCGCCACTGGGTGTCTCCAATCAAATGCAACTGCCGTCCTATTGGGGTGAGACGAAGGTCGGCATTGTCCTCCCTGAGTTGAAGTCGATATTCGGCTCGAGAAGTAAACATACGATAAGGCTCTGTCGTGCCCAGCGTCACCAAATCATCAATCAATACCCCTATGTATGCTTCGTCGCGTCGAGGTTCCCATGCTGGCAAATCAGTGGCTTGCCGAGCGGCATTAATACCTGCGATTAAGCCCTGCGCTGCCGCCTCTTCATAGCCTGTGGTGCCATTAATTTGACCGGCAAAAAATAGTCCAGAAACCAACTTGGTTTCCAAGCTGTGTTGCAAATCTCTAGGATCAAAATAGTCGTATTCGATGGCGTATCCAGGTCGGGTGATATTGACAGATTCCAGCCCTTTGATTGACCGCACTAACGCCAGTTGAACGTCAAACGGCAATGATGTCGATATGCCATTAGGGTACAGCTCTGTCGAAGTCAGCCCTTCCGGTTCGATGAACAATTGATGAGAGTCTTTGTCTGCGAACCGATGAATTTTGTCTTCAATACTCGGACAATACCGCGGCCCAACGCCTTCGATGGTGCCAGAAAATAGAGGAGAGCGATCGAGCCCTGCTCGAATGATATCGTGGGTCTGCGAGTTGGTTTCGGTGATCCAACAACATCGCTGCGTTGGGTGATCCTGTCTATTGCCTTGAAGCGACATAACGGGTCGCGGTTCATCTCCCCACTGTTCTGTTAACACACTAAAGTCAACGGTATTGGCGTCTAACCGAGGGGGGGTGCCTGTTTTTAAGCGCCCTACTCTAGGACACAGCTCCCTTAATTTATCGGCCAAACCCAATGACGCTGCATCTCCCATCCTGCCACCACTGGATTGCGCTTCACCGACATGCAGCTTGCCATGCAAAAACGTGCCCGCCGTTAGCACAACAGAAACGGCATGAAACGTAATACCCGTTCGTGTTACGACGCCGGTAACGCGATCACCTGACAACAAGATATCTTCTACCGCATCTTGAAAAATGTTCAGGTTGGGAGTCTCTTGTAACGTAGTGCGCACGGCATTGCGATACAAAACACGATCGGCTTGTGCTCTTGTTGCTCTCACAGCAGGACCTTTACGCCCATTCAGCACCCTAAATTGGATACCCGCTTGATCCGTAGCCTTGGCCATTAGTCCACCGAGCGCATCAATCTCCCTGACCAGATGACTCTTTCCAATACCACCGATCGCTGGGTTACACGACATTTGTCCCAAGGTGTCGATCGAATGAGTAATTAGCAAGGTGCAAACACCAGCCCGAGCAGCAGCCAACGCCGCCTCGGTACCGGCATGTCCGCCGCCGATCACAATCACATCGTAAAGATTTGGATGAGTCGTCATATAAGCGCACCAGCGCGTTATGGGCCGCACAGTATAGACGTGCGACAAGAGCCGATGGAATCTTGGTTTTGGTGAATCTGGTAAGAAATGCGCTAATTCTTATGAACCATTACGCAGCACTAAACACAGAATCGTGAGTAATAAAGCTTATTAATAATCATATTATTAAAGACTGATAATCTTAATATTATAATTATTAGTGCCTATGGTAATGGTTGATATATCGAGAATATTTATATTTAACAAGGGCTTAAGAGAACTAAAAGCCCTCTGGTAAGTCCTTTGTTAGCGCTGCTTGAGCTGTTGGTAGTCAGAGGATAAAAATAAGGCTAATCGGTAGCTTTTCACGATGCTTACTTGTCCTCAGTTTATGATGATCGTTATCCCCAAGGTTTCTAGCAAACGTTGCGTTCTTTCGGTTAGGTTATACGAAATAAGGTTTGATGTGGATAATGGGTGAGTAACCAGTGAGTAGCTGAGCAGCTGTGAAGCCACTGTGGGCCCTATTTGCCAATGCAAAAGGACGCGAAAATTTCACCGAGTAAGTCATCAGCGCCAAAGGTGCCGGTGATGCTCCCCAGCCGCTCATGAATTACCCTTAAATCCTCTGCTAAGAGTTCACCTTCGCCAGTAGCGTTAAATTGAGTAATGGCTTGTTCCAGTAGCTCGGTCGTCTGTTGGAGCGCCACCACATGACGTTCGCGAGCGCTAAAAGCAGACGTTATGCCAGTATCGGTCAATCCCAAACACTCAACGATAAGCTGTTCCAGCGCAGCAATACCCTCACCGGTTGTTGCTGAGACGCCGACTGCGTTGCCCTGAGTCAACTCGCTATCGAAGGTGCCTGCTGGTCGTCCTGACAGATCAATTTTATTGTGAACGCAGATTGATGGAGTTTCTGATGGCGTTAGTACCTTGGTAGTGTTCGTAGCGGTATCGTCGATTACCTCTATAATGATGTCCGCTCTGTGTAATTCATTGTGAGCGCGATGAATGCCCTCTTTTTCAATCTCATCGCGAGCATCGCGGATGCCTGCGGTATCAGAGAACTCAATGGCAATGCCTTGAACAGTAATAGTTTGTCTAATGACATCTCGTGTTGTGCCAGGGATATTTGTCACGATGGCGATGTTATCTTTTGCAAGGCAGTTTAATAAGCTGCTTTTGCCTACGTTCGGAACACCAGTGATCACTATTTGGGCGCCTCGATTCATGAGTGCACCTTGTCGTGCAGAGACCAGTAGGCGACGTAAGGCGTTTTGTAATGCCGACAGTGACTCGGCCACCTTTCCCTCTGCTAAGAAGTCAATCTCTTCTTCGGGAAAGTCTATTGCGGCCTCTATATACACTCGCAGCTGGATTAATTGCGCGGCGATGTCAGTCACCGCAGCCGAAAAAGCACCTCTCAGTGTGGCGCTGGCTTGCCGCGCCGCACGTCGCGTCGGTGCATCGATAAGATCTGCTAGGCCTTCTGCTTGAGTAAGATCCATTTTGTTGTTGAGAAACGCGCGCTCAGAAAATTCGCCTGGGCGCGCCAAGCGAGCCCCCGCATTGAGGCAAATTTCAAGCAACATATCGGAGATGACAACGCCACCATGGCCATGAAGCTCGATTACATCCTCACCAGTAAAAGACGCGGGCCCGACAAAATAAAGGGCAATACCTTCGTCGATGGCTATGTTGTTTTGATCAATAAAACGGGTAAATACTGGAGTACGAGGTATTAAAGGTCTGTGTGTTATGTGTTCTCCGATGGACTTTGCTGCTGGGCCCGATAAGCGGATAACGCAGATACCACCGCGTCCACTCGGTGTGGCAATTGCAACAATAGTATCGCTATCAAGTGCGTGACTGTCGGTCATCAATGAGATGAGTTCCGGGCAAACCTTACAGGGTGCCGCGATCAATGCTTCGATTGATGATGTATTGCTGACCCATAGACAACAGATTGTTGCAGAGCCAGTAAAGTACTAAGCCGGCGGGAAACCACAGGAAAAAGAAGGTAAAAACAATTGGCATCCACTGCATAATTTTAGCCTGCATAGGGTCAGGTGGAGCCGGGTTTAACTTCTGCATGTAGTACATGCTCGCGCCCATTAAAATGGGTAGCACGAAGTAAGGGTCCATCACTGACAGGTCGGTTATCCAAAGTGCGAACGGTGCTTGGCGGAGTTCGACCGACTCCATCAGCACCCAGTAAAGCGCTATAAAAACAGGCATTTGCACTAAAATAGGTAAACATCCGCCTAAAGGATTAATTTTCTCTTTTTTGTATAGCTCCATCATTGCCTGTGATTGTTTCGCTTTGTCGTTGGCATATTCTTCTTTGATGGCGGCCATACGAGGCTGCACTTTGCGCATTCTTGCCATGGACTTATAACCCGCGGCAGAGAGCTTAAAGAATGCCAGTTTTACCAACAGCGTCAGACAAATAATGGCGACGCCCCAGTTGATAACGACTGACTGAATGGCGGTGAGCAGCCAAAATAGCGGCTGAGCAATCCACCATAGCCAACCGTAATCGACAACTAAGTCTAAGTGGGGGGCGAGATCACCCAGAACGTGTTGGTTTTTAGGCCCGACATAAAGACGATTAATAACGCGGGTTGTTTCGCTGGGGGCGATGCTAAGCGCCGGACCGGTATAACCGACGATATTGAACCCATCACGAGTTTGTCGGGTGCTATAGCGGTAAGTGGCCGTATCGTCTGGTACCCATGCCGTGACGAAATAGTGTTGCAGCATGGCAACCCAGCCACCCGTAATATCCGCCTTAAAAGGCTCGTCCGCCATGTCATCAAAGTCAAATTTTGCAAATCGCTGATCCGGCTGTGTTAGAGCGGCCCCCAAAAAGGGCTGCATGCCCATGCTTGAGTCATTGTTTGCCGGTGCGGGGGAAGTGTCCCGTTTGATTTGCGCAAAAGGGGTGATTTGAATGGTATTAGGCGTGTTATTGGTTGCTTCGTGCAGCACGGTGATGGTGTGGCTGCCCGCTTCAAAAACAAACACTTTTCTAACCGTCACCGCGCTCGTTTTGTCGTTGAAGGTGAGCACAACCTCTAAGGGAGACAGCCCTGTTTGCTGATAATCGGTGCGCTCGGCGCGGTAGAGCGCGCGCTTAGGCCTATCAATACCATCAGGGCCTACTAAGCCTGATTGAGCAACATAGGTTCGCTGTGAATTACGCTCTAGCAATACAAAGGGCTCCGATGTGTCTGCAAGCGTCTTAGGAAAATCCTTAAACCCAGCGCCGACAACATCCCCGCCTTGCAGATCAATCATGACCTCAAGTACGTCGGTGTGTACGGTAACGAACCGCTGCTGCAGGCCGTCATCTGTCGTGCTCAGTTGCTCAGGTGCCGATAAGCTAACGTCCGGTGAGGCCGGTAAATCAGGATCTAAAATATCAGCAGATGGCGCGACATCTTGAGCTGCTGCTTGAGGTGCTGCTCGAGGTATTGTCGCGCTTGGCGCAAAAGCGTCGACCATGGGTACTTGAGGCCTCTGCGCAGACTCTTGCTCGGCGCTGTAGCGAGTCCATTCTCCCAGCAGCATAAAACCCAGTAGGGCGCTGGCAGCTAAAAGGGCATATCGCTGGATATCCATGGTGATGGTCTCAGTTGTGTTCGTGGGGCTGCGGTGCGCTTGGGACGGGATCATACCCACCCTCGCAGCCGGGTTGGCAACGCAGCAAACGGTGTACTGTAAGCCAGCACCCCGTCACTGCACCATGAGTTCTTAGCGCATCGATACCGTATTGTGAGCAAGTCGGAAGAAAGCGACAACGTCTTCCGAGCCAGGGGCTGAGGGTCAGTTGGTATCCACGAATCACCATTGCTAAGGCGTTGGCAACGTGTTGATCGATTGTTTTTAGCCAGCCCATTGGCGGTCCGCCGTTGCGTTGATTTGATGCCACAACTTTGCAATGTCCAGCCATACAGCGGGGTTGTCGAGTTCGTCAGCAGGTGATCGAGCTAACACGACCAAGTCCATTGAGCGACCCAGCGGTGTCAGCCTAAACTGTTCCCTAACGATTCGTTTAATACGATTTCTCCGCGAGGCGAGACGGATATGCTTTTTCGCCACAATGATGCCGATACGTGACGGTCCGTCGTTATTTTCTACGGCTAATAAAAGAAACGCTTTGCTACTGGCCTTGACGTTAGGACCATCAAAAACACGGCGATAGTGGCTAGGTTGCGAGAGTCGTGCTTTAAGTGGAAAGGACGGCATGCGCTGATACTGCGCTCTGTCCGTTGGGGTCAAGCAGACAGGCTGTGTCGACCTCGAGCGCGGCGACGTGCCAACACTTTCCGGCCGGCCTTGGTTGCCATTCTGGCGCGAAAGCCGTGACTGCGCTTGCGCTTGAGTACGCTGGGCTGAAATGTACGCTTCATGACACAAACCTTCCTAATGGATTCTGGCTCGCACGTTACGGTAGTAAGCGCTTTGGCAGAATCGAGCCAATTCGTTTTCGGGCGCGGATTATAGGAGTAGCTGAGGGGCTTGGCAAGACCCAAACAGAAGCCCGCAGATGGTTTAAAGCCGCACGAGAAAAATAAATGCTCCACCGGCAACCGACCCAGCTTATCACCCACTGCGACACCGATGAGGCACACCTAACCTAATGATATCGCTGCGCTATTGATAATTTGGTGGCCACTGTATGTACTGGTACAGGTGGGTGATGGGGGCGCTGTGAGCATCACTAAACACAGGTTTACAAAACGATACTAACAGCTTACCCACAGGCGAATTAAAATAAGCTTGCAAACTCGTTTTTGATCCTCTAAGAGGCTATTTTTATTTTAAGCATCTGATTTTATTAGACAAAAAAGGTGTTGATAAAGATGGTTCTGTGTGGATAACTGGCGTTCTTGACGTGCGTAGGCCGAGAGCGAGATTAAGACTTCGTCTGGGTCAAACGTCCTCGTTATGACGATATGGATCTGCTTAGGAGACAGCAAATTGGCCGCGCTTCAGCCTCTCACCGACCCCTGGGAACACTGTTTGAATCGTATCGGTAGCGATATCCCTCAACAGCAATTCAATACCTGGATTCGACCGTTGCAGGCGCAATGGCAGGGGTCTGGGTTGATATTGGCCGCGCCCAATCGGTTTATCAGGGATTTTGTCACTGAAAAATATGTGCCGATGATCGCCACCTACCTGCTTGATATCGTTGCGCCTGCCTCTGCGCAGGTTTTGGTGACGGTGGTGGACGGTGTGGCACCGACGCCTCCTCAACCGGTCAGGCCAGCGCAAGACGCGCCGGCGGTGGCGCTAACTGGGGCGCTGACAAGGGCACCGATGCCCCCAGTGGTTAAAAAGCCGAGCCCGGCGGCCTCCCTATCGCCCTCAAATTTAGTAGCGGGTTATACCTTTGAGCGTTTTGTAGAGGGAAAAAGCAATCAGCTAGCACTGGCAGCGGCACAGCAGGTTTCTGAACACCCAGGTGACTCTTATAATCCGTTGTTTTTGTATGGTGGCGTCGGGCTCGGAAAGACCCACTTAATGCACGCGGTTGGCAACGCGATGCGGCGTCGGAATCCGGACGCGAAAATTGTGTATTTGCATTCTGAGCGGTTTGTTGCGGACATGGTTAAAGCACTGCAGTTAAACGCGATCAATGATTTCAAGCGTTTTTATCGTTCGGTTGATGCGCTGCTAATCGACGATATCCAGTTTTTCGCAAACAAGGACCGTTCTCAGGAGGAGTTTTTTCACACCTTTAACGCCTTGCTCGAGGGCGGGCAGCAAATGATTCTGACCTGCGATAGGTACCCGAGAGAAATTGATGGTGTTGAAGAGCGTTTGAAGTCGCGCTTTGGGTGGGGGCTGACGGTGGCGGTAGAGCCGCCTGATTTAGAAACGCGGGTCGCGATTTTAATGAAGAAGGCAGAGCAAAGCCATATCACGCTTTCGCCCGATGCAGCTTTTTTCATTGCCCAACGAATACGCTCTAATGTTCGTGAGCTGGAGGGTGCCTTGAAACGCGTTATCGCCAGTGCAAACTTCACGGGTAGGCCCTTTGACATTGACCTGATAAAGGAAAGCTTAAAGGACCTGCTGGCACTGCAAGACAAGCAGATTTCGTTGGACAACATTAAGAAAAAGGTGGCTGAGTACTATAAAATCAAGGTCGCGGATCTATTGTCGAAGCGGCGTAATAGGTCCGTTGCAAGGCCAAGGCAGGTTGCGATGGCGTTGTCAAAAGAACTGACGCGTCACAGCTTGCCGGAGATTGGGGATGCCTTCGGTGGACGGGATCACACAACGGTTTTGCATGCCTGTCGTAAAATTAAAGAGCTACGAGACGACAGTCCTGACATCAGTGAAGACTATCAAAATTTGTTGCGGTCTTTAACAACCTGACGTGAGTCGGGCGTCTGATCTGTTATTGTGTTCAACAGTGCCCATTACATCTTATGAGTTCAATGCCATGAAATTTTCAATCGCCCGCGACGCCTTGATCAAACCATTGAATTTGGTTGCCGGGGTGGTCGAGAGACGACAAACCTTACCCATCCTATCGAATGTGTTGTTGGTGCTAGACGGTACAACGTTATCTTTGACGGGCACGGATCTTGAGGTTGAGTTAGTGGGGCGGGTAGAGCTTGATGCGCCCGGTGTTGATGGCGAAGTCACGGTCCCCGCTAGAAAGTTCGTCGATATTTGTAAATCATTACCAGAGGGTTCTAATATAGAATTATCTGTGGAGGGGGGTAAGGCCACCGTGAAAGCGGGCCGCAGTCGTTTCACATTGTCCACATTGCCGGCAGCCGACTTTCCCGCTGTAGAGGGCGGGGCCGGCACCATCAGTTTGGCGTTAAGTCAGTCGTTGATGAAGCGTCTGATTGACGGCACCGCTTTTGCGATGGCACAACAAGATGTTCGATATTATTTGAATGGCTTATATTTAGAGGTGTTGGGTGGTCGGCTCCGCATGGTCGCCACTGATGGCCATCGCCTGGCGTTGGCAACGGCGCCAGAGCGAGTGGACGTTGCGGATGCGGGCGTCATTATTCCCCGCAAAGGTGTGTTAGAGCTGTCCCGTTTGTTGGATGGCGCAGCACCACTGCAGTTGTCCGTCGGTAGCAACCATATCCGTGCATCGAATGAGCAATTTACCTTCACTTCCAAGCTAGTTGACGGCAAGTTCCCCGATTATG
>CAJYBS010000016.1 GCA_913064795.1 uncultured Gammaproteobacteria bacterium | reverse complement strand
GGTTCCATCGTGTTTTAGCGTGTACCGATAGAGACCGGTTGGGTTCTCAGCAGGAACTTCCGGCGGTTCTTTTCTGAAGGGCATCCTTACGTTGGTATAAATCGGTTGATCGGTTTCCTCAGGATCCATGGTCCACAGTGCAGGTAGGGTCACGTTCTTGAAAGTCTGATCATCGAATCCTGGAGTATCCCAATCTGCAGGTGCAAGATCGGGATGACCGACCCTCAGAAATCGCCAACCTCTATTCAGGGTTTTCTCTCTAGAGGATTGTCCGGAGGCAGCCTGCTCATGACTAGCATAGCGATGAAAATGTGCGCCGGCGGGTGCTCTGCCAAAGGCGAGGGCTTCTGGATTTTCCCAATGTGGGTTTGCCAAGGCGTTCTCCAAATCTTTAAAGGCAAGGTTTAATGTTAGTCGAGATCTCGGTATCGCGGTACGCCGAATAAGATCGCGACTAAGATGATGAGTCCTGCAGCGGATAAGCCGACTGCCCACTGGGGCCCATAATATTCGGCGAGCAAGCTGATCGGATAAATGCTGACTGACAACAGCGCCATTTCTAACATGTAAATGCTCATGACCCGGCCTCGGTAGTCATCGTCAACATAGGATTGAATCAACACGTTTGACAGAGACATCCTGGCGGCTTGTCCGAAGCCAACAATGGTAAGCAAAAACACCGACAGCCAATAATGCGTGGATAGGGAAAACAGCAATAAGCTGATGCCCATGATGCCGGCGCCCCAGAGCAGGAGTCGGGCGCGTTTGCGATTGCCGAAGGAGGCGATGTAGAGCGAGCCCAGTAAAGACCCCACACCTGAAATCGAAATTAGAAGCCCCAATCGGTCTGGGCCGGCGCTCAACACGTCTTTTGCAAAGCCTGGCAGAATCATGAAATAGGTAAGGCTAAAAAACACCATTAAAAAATTGCAGACCAATAGCATCAAGATGACCGGTGTATCGAGAACGTAGCGGAAACCGGATTTCAGTTCTTCTGTCATGGACCCGGTTGGAATATCAGCATCTGCCTTGTCGTCGACGTCGATCAGGGTCATGAGCGCGGCGGACCAAAGATAAAGACCGGCCATCAAAAAGTAGATCCATTTAGCGGGGTCGATGTTGCTGTCGCCACCGCCCAGCATTGCAACGAGCCCACCAGCGAGGCCGGGGAGGAGCAATCTCGCGGTATTCATACCTGAGGTGCTGAGTGCGATGGCGTTGGTGAGCCGATCTAAGCCCACGATATCTTTGGTAAATGCCTGTCTTGCTGGCATCATGGCATTCATCACAAGGCCTTGCAGCACCGATGAAATCAAAAGGTGTTCGAAAACGAGCTTGCCTTGATAAATAAGAATCGCGATACCCAGGGTGATCATCGCATTCGCGACGCCGCTCACCTGTAAGATCACTTTCTTTTGGCGGACTCGATCTGCCACAACCCCGCCAAGGGGCGCTGCGATGAGCCCCACGAGGCCCCCTGCGGCGGTCATCCAGCCGAGTTTTTCGTAAGACCCTGTGATCTCAAAGACCAACCAGCCGCGAATGAACATTTGGATGTTCATGGCCGCGAAATTGCCGCATAGCGCGAGAAAAAACCAACGATAGTTGATGATTTGAAACGCTGCGAAGGTGCCTCGCCAGCGAGCCTGGGCGTGAGCAGAGGGTTGCTCCGGATGCTCGTCCAGAGAGGGATCAGAAACGGTCATAGTTTGGAATATAGCAGGCCTGAACTTCGAAAACATAACTCTCGGCTCGAGTGCGTTTGATTGCGGATGTCGCTAAACCGAGATTCAAAATGGAGTTTGCCAGGGTTAAATAGCCCGCCCGAATCCTTGCGCTGTAGGCCATCGAATATCCGCGATGACTGAGTTTTCCGTTTCGGCGGCGCATACGGCATGCCCGGACTTTGGCACGCTGGGTGAATCATTTGATCGCAAAGAGCTTGATAACAAAGAGCTTGATAACAACGAGCTGTAGAACCAATGGCTATAACTAAAAGCTGTCAGTTGAATCGTTCCCAAATTACGTCAATTGCAGCCGATGTCTGGACACAGACTACGATGAGCATTAGGCATGGACTAAAGTTCGTTGAGTGCCCTCTTGGCGGCTTCGGTTTGAAACAAGCGCTGACTGGCTTCAAAGTCTCTACGGGCGGATTCAAGTTGGCCCAAAGCTTGATGTGCAAACCCTCGACCTAAGAAATACCGGAAGTAGGTCTCGTTGATTTTGATCGCGGCAGAGAAGTGCGCCGCCGCCGCTCGAGGTTGCTCTGAGGCAAGTGAGATTTGACCTGCCGCACCATGAATCGCGGCCTCACTGTCGGTCAGGCGAAGGGCCTTGCTAATGAGGGTTGTCGCTTGCTCGAGGTCATTGGCCTGAAGCGCAGTGAGCGCGTCAGTCGTCAGATCGTAGGCGGGGCTCAGTTCGCCCAAGCGTCTGAGGTTGGCCCTATAGCGATCGAAGCCCTGAGTCAGATCAACGGTTACGGTCTGGGATAAGCGCGCCGCGGTTTGCCGGTTTTTCGTGACGCGCTCTTGGCTTGGTGGATGGCTTGCCAAGAGACCCTCCAACCAATTGGGTGCCCGGTCTTTGGACAGGGCGACAAATGTCTCCTGGAGTGACACCGCTGCAGCTGGGTCATAGCCCGCCCGCACCATATAGACCATTCCGTAGCGATCGGACTCAAGCTCGGCTTCTCGGCCATAGGATGACACGATGAATTGGGCTCCGATTTGGGCCCCGTTGTCTAACAGATCGCTGTATCGACTGTCTGAGGCTCCGATCGCCGAGCCTGCGGCGCTCATGACACCGCTGATGAGGAGATTTCTTTCTATGGATTTGGCCCCGTGGCGTGCTGCAGCGTGAACAATTTCGTGACTAAGCACCGCGGCCAGTTCGGCCTCTGAACTTAACCTCAGCAGGAGGCCTCGATTGATCGCTATTTTCCCCCCCGGGAGCGCCCAGGCGTTCGGCGTGCTGTCATCGATAATGACGAACTCATAGGGCAGTCGCCGATCAGCGGCTCGGGCAAGATTTTGGCCAACATTTGAAATATAGTCGGTCAACTGAGGGTCGCTTGTGTATCGCCCGCCTTGGGCTTGCTGGCTGGGCTGGTATTGCTGGGTGCCTAATTCTATCTCTCGACTTTCATCAAGTAGCGAGAGCTCACTTTTGCCAGTCACTGGGTTCACGGTACAGCCGCTGAGCACCGCTGTACTCAAGCACACGATGAGGAAGGTTGTAAGGCGTAGGGTTAATGTTTTGCCGGACACTGTCTTAGGGACTCCTCAGTCTGATCGGTTAATTTTGAGTGAAAAGCGTCTTCGGATCTAGCGTGGTATGCTCGGGTCAAAAAAACGAGCTAGAAATTGAGTCAACCCTCCCCAATGCGTCATTTGTTAGACCTTCCCTACATCGAACAACAGCTTGACCGTCATCAACCCATTGCTTCAGCGGCCACGGCAGATCAACGAGAGGCCGCAGTCGCATTGATTTTGAAACCCTCAAAAGAGGGGCTCTTGGGATTGTTTATTTTGAGGGCTAAGAAAGCTGGCGACCCCTGGTCGGGGCAGATGGCGTTGCCGGGCGGGCATCGAGAACCTGGCGATGGCAGTCTGATCGAGACGGCACAGCGCGAGACCTATGAAGAGACTGGGTTTAATCTGGCTTCAGGCGCTCGCTTTTTGGGCGCCCTTGCAGGGGTACGTGCCAACCCGCGTTCAGGTATTGATCTTGTAGTGACGCCTCAAATCTTTTTGCTGGAGGCGCAAGCGGTCTCCTTTGCTCCGAACGAAGAAGTCGCCCGAGTGCTCTGGGGGAATTTAGACCAGATGTTCAGCGGAGCGGCAAAGACCCAAGCTTCCTTTCCTGAATTTCAGCGGGAGGGTCAATTCCCCGGTTATCGCGTTGATTCGGAGGTAGTTTGGGGTCTGACCTTCCGAATGCTCAATGATTTTTTTGACTTGCTTCGCTGATTGCAAGTGCCGATGGCTTCAGTGCCAACTCAGATTAAAGGCTTCGCCGCTCCGATGTACCTTAGCGGCGTGGCTGGGTCCAAAGTGCGCGGGCATCAGCAGATGGCCGTTCTCTGCGCAATCTTCGAGTAACGCCAGACGGGTTGCGATGGCCTGTTCGGGTAGTTCGCAATAAGCGCTGTTCATTGTGGGCTCGTAAACTTGAAGCGGGTGGTGACAAATATCGCCACAAAAACGGGCTTCTTCGCCCTGGGAAGACAAAGCAATGGTGAGGCTGCCTGGGGTATGGCCTGGGGTAAGGTCGATATTGAGCCGATCGCTGATCAGGGCTTGGGACTGAACCACCAGGTCGGTCTGGTGTAACACCGGCTGAATGCTGTCGAAATAGGTTTTCTGATTCACTAAAGCAAATTCATCCCCTGGATCAATCGCGTTCAAGGTGGCCTCGAGATGGCGAAGCTCGGCTTCGGCAATCACATAACGTGCGTTGGCGAAGGTTGGCTGCCAAGTACCGTTGACCCAGACGGTGTTCCAACCCACATGATCAACATGAAGGTGCGTACACAAGACATAGTCGATGTCGGTCGGGGAGAGGCCTGTTGATTGCAGGCGAGCCATCCAGTCGGTATTCATTTCGTGCCAATTGCGATAGGGGTTGCGGTCCTTATCGTTACCAATGCAGCTGTCGATGAGAATGTTGTGGTGGGGCGTCTCGATGAGCCAAGCATGCATTGACGCGATAATGCGCCCGCTTCTCGCGTCAACATGATTCGGAAATAACCAGTCTTTGTGTTCGATTAACATTTCTGGATCAAATGCCGGGAAAAATTGCACGGGATCAAAGAGCGGGCCTAAGAGTTCCTCGATGCGCGTAATACGAGTGTCGCCGACTTGCCAGGATAGATTCATAGGGATCAATACTTTTTTAAGTGCCTGTGAGACTATAAACCAACGCGATGCGTTTCGCGCCGTAATCATTACTGGTCATCAGTAACCGCACTGAGGGCGATGTTGCCCCCTTGGCCGAAGCAATAAGGTCGGCACTTGGGGTAGCGTTTAGGTCCAGGCTGAAGAAAAAAAGGTGGAGAGGGGACAAGGCAGGAGAATCCATGAAAAAGAAAGTAGCAATGCAGTTACCGGCGGTGGCCAAAGAAGCCCCTGTTTCAGTCCGATATGGGTTGGAGCTCGAAGCCCTCGACGCCGTTGCCGAGATCATCGAAGTTGATGGGTCCTCTCCGGCAAGTTTTATTGAGGGTGCCCGGCATGCAGACGCGGTCATGACCTCGTGGGGTATCAAGATTGATGCAGAAATTATCGCGGGATTAGAGCAGTGTGTGGTGATTGGTGTGGGTAGTGTAGGCGTCGATATGGTGGATGTTGATGCAGCGACCCGGGCCGGCATTGTGGTCACCAATGTGCCAGATGTCTTCATCGAAGAAGTCGCGGATCACACTTTGATGCTGCTGTTAGCAAGCGGGCGCCGGGTCAAGTTGATGGACAAGATGTCGGGCGATGGGCGGTGGTATAAGGGTCGTCCTGTTTTAAATCACGTGCCGCGGTTGTGGGGCCAAACCCTAGGGTTGATATCGTTTGGTAATGTTGCCACCGCGGTCGCGAGGCGGGCTAAAGCCTTTGGACTGCAGGTCATCGCCTATGATCCTTATATTTCTGAGTTGAAGATGACCGCAGAAGGGGTGGAACCCGTCTCTTATGAAGAGCTTCTGGAACGCAGCGACTATCTCTCCGTCCATCCCGGGCTCAACGAACAAACCCGGGGAATGCTCAGCGATGCAGAATTTGCAGTCATGAAAAACTCTGCGGTGGTCATCAATTGCGGTCGTGGTCCTGTCATCGACGAGGCGGCGCTGATTCGCGCGTTGGAGAACGGGGAGATTGCGGCGGCTGGACTCGATGTGTTGGAACAAGAACCCCCTGACTTGGATAACCCGTTGTTAAAAATGGACAACGTTTTGATTACGCCGCATGCAGCTTCTGCCACAACCCGGATGCGGACCGAGACCCGGCGTCGTAACGGCAGAGAAGTTGCTTTGGCGTTGTCTGGGCGATGGCCGATGAGTTGTGTTAATCCTACGGTCTTGCCCCGAACCGAGCTTGAACGTTGGCAGCCTTACCCCATGGAACGCGGACCCAATCGTTAAAGGAGATTGAAACATGCAAGTGACTCAAGCGATCGCTGAAATCTTAAAACAAGAAGGCGTTAAATTTATTATTGGCTATCCTGTCAATCCGATCATTGAAGCCGCGGCGATCGCCGATATTAGGACCATTATTGTTCGTCAAGAACGAGTGGGCTTGCATATGGCCGATGCAGTCAGTCGGCTCAGCAGCGGCGATGATATCGGCGTTTTTGTGATGCAGCATGGCCCTGGTGCTGAAAATGCCTTTGGGGGTGTCGCTCAGGCTTATAGCGAGTCGGTGCCCTTGCTCGTGATCCCTGCGGGCTACCAGCGCAGGCTTGCCCATTACTACCCCAACTTTAACTCCACCTTGAACATGCAGCATGTCACCAAGTCGGCGGAGCCTGTCACCATGGGTAAGGCCCTGCCCGAGGTGATGCGGCGCGCGTTCTGGCAGTTGCGCAATGGCCGCGGCGGCCCTGTGTTGGTCGAAGTGCCTTTGGATGTTTTTCGGGAAGACGTGGGTGATTTTAACTACGTGCCCAGCTATAAAGCGCGCTCGACTCCGGATCCCGAGTCTGTCAATGAGGTTGCCGCTGTCTTGGCAAGTGCTGAGCGGCCAGTCATTTACGCAGGGCAAGGGGTACATTACGCCAAAGCGTGGGATGCGCTGAAAACCTTGGCTGAGACGTGGCAGATTCCTGTGACAACGAGTTTGGAGGGTAAGAGTGCTTTTCCTGAGGACCATCCCTTAGCGCTGGGTTCAGGAGGTCGAGCCATCCCCAAACCGGTTCATGAATTTTTGCAAGATGCTGATGTCATCCTCGGTATTGGGTGCAGCTTTGCGCTCACGGCATTTGGTGTGCAGATGCCAAAGGGTAAAACCATTATTCATGCGACGCTTGATGCGAAAGATTTAAACAAAGATGTGCCAGCCCAGCATGTACTGCTGGGGGATGCGAAGTTAACGCTTGAATCGTTGAACACGGCATTGGAGGGTCACCCCAAGGATGCGGTTGTGGCCCGTGCTGATGTGCCAGCTCAAATTGCTGCGATTAAAGCGGATTGGCTCGAAACATGGATGCCAAAACTGACGTCGAATGCAGCGCCTATCAGCCCTTATCGAGTGATCTGGGAGCTTAAGCAGCGGGTTGATCCAGAAAATACCGTGATTACCCACGATGCAGGCAGCCCACGTGATCAATTGTCACCATTTTGGGAAAGTACCCGGCCGCTCAGTTACATTGGCTGGGGCAAGACCACACAGCTCGGGTATGGGCTGGGGCTCGCGATGGGTGCAAAACTTGCCAGGCCAGAAGCATTGTGTATCAACGTGTGGGGTGATGCAGCCATTGGCTTTACGGGTATGGATTTTGAAACAGCGGTTCGAGAGCGCATTCCGATTTTGTCGATTTTGTTCAATAATTTTTCGATGGCTATTGAACTGCCGATTATGCAGGTCGCCACTGAAAAATATCGTAGCACCGATATCTCAGGTCATTATGCGGATATGGCCAAAGCCTTTGGAGGCTACGGCGAGCGGATTACCGACCCTGATGAGATCACGGCAGCCATCGAGCGCGGAATTGCCGCGACCGAGCGCGGGCAGCCGGCTTTGCTTGAATTTATCACCGAGCAAGAGCTGGCCATTTCGACGTTTTAGCCCGGTCTTTGGCGTCGATTTGAAAGCGAGCTTAGCCGTAATGCTGGCGTCAGTCCGCCCATTGACCGGTCGGCGGCTCCAGAGGCAAGATGAGGTGGCCAATGTACGGCCTTATTAAAGCTCGCCGAGTGACAAGGACCTAAATCGGGCGATGCTAAACCGCCGCCGGGTGAATGATACTGGGAACCAAAGTAGAGCCGCTTAAACGTTTGATGTAGGGCTCAGATCTTATTGGCTCCAATCAATCGATCATGCGCCCAGTACCAATGAAGAATGAGACACAGGATAGAGTCATGACCAAAACAACCCACAAAACTTTTTGCCGTTATTGTCATGCTTACTGCCCGATGGTGGCTGAAGTAGAGTCCGGGAAGGTGCTATCGGTCAAGCCGGACACGAGTAACACCATGTATGGCGGCTATACCTGCATTAAAGGCCGGCAGCTCGTTGAGCAGATGTACCAGCCCGAGCGATTGACCCAAACCCTTAAAAAAGGCGCTGACGGTGCATTTACGCAAATCACCAGCACCACTGCATTTGACGAAATTGCGGATAAGGTTCGTCATTTGGTTGAGCAGTATGGGCCTCGAGCTATTGCCACCTATAACGGGACGGTCGCTTTTCAGAATTCCGCACAACTGGTTTACAGTCGGGCCTTTCATAACGCCTTGGAGTCACCCTCTTATTACACCAGCGTGACCATTGATCAACCTGCCAAGGTTTTCGTGGGTTCACGCATCGGGTATTGGACTGCGGGAAGTCACACGTTCCATGATTCCGATGTCTCTCTCATCATTGGCAACAACCCGTTAGTATCACACTATGCGCCCCCAGGAGGCGTACCGTCGGTGAGCCCAGCGGCTCAGCTGCGCACGGCTAAAAAAAGAGGGCTTAAGCTGATTGTGATTGATCCTCGCGAGACGGAGCTGGCTCGCCGCGCTGATCTTCATTTGCAGGTGAAGCCGGGTGAGGACTCGGCGTTACTGGCTGGAATGCTCAACGTGATTTTCAAAGAAGGGCTGGAGGATCGTGAATTTTGTGAGCAGTACACCAGCGGGATAGAAACCCTAAAAGCTGAGGTTGCTGAGTTTGATCTGGCGTCTGTCGCTGCGCGAACGGATGTGCCTGAGACTCTGATTCAAGAGGCAGCTAGGATGTTTGCAGCGGGACCTCGAGGCGGTGCGATCACGGGTACAGGCCCGGAGATGGGCGCGCATCCGAATCTTACCCAGCATTTGGTCGCCTCGCTCAATATCACCTGTGGTCGGTTTTACCGCGCGGGTGACAAGATACCGAATCCGGGCATGCTCTCACCGCCGTCGCCAAAAGTGGCCCAAGTAGCCGAAGTGCCTGTGGCGTGGGACCGAGGCGAAAAGTGCCGAGTGCGCCCTGATCTGGGGGAGTTATTTACTCCGGGACGTCTAGGGCCGTCTCGTGAGATGCCCACCGGTCAATTGGCGGACGAAATACTGACCCCCGGTGAGGGCAAAGTGCGTGCATTGTTTGCTATCGCCGGTAATCCGCTGATGGCCTGGCCAGATCAAGCCAAGGCCTTGGCGGCGATGAAAGACCTTGAGCTCTTAGTCTGCGTCGACCCCTATATCTCAGCGACAGCTGAGCTGGCCCACTATGTACTGCCGCCAAAATTAACCCTAGAGCGCGAGGACGTCACCCTCTTGTCGGATGCCTGGTATGAAAAACCCTACAGCCACTACAGCCGTGCTGTGGTTGAGCCAGAACATGATGTGATCGAGGAATGGGAGCTTTACTGGGCCATGGCAAAGCGGCTGAATCTTGAGCTCAATATCGGCCAAAGCGAGATCCCCAATGATCCAAAACCGGATAAGCTCACCCTGTTGAAAGCGATCACCGCAGGGTCGAGAGTTGATCTCGATTGGCTTAGAGATAATCCTGGTGGGCATACGTTCGATGACATTGATGTCACCGTGGAGCCAGGCCCAGAGGATGCTCCAGGCAGGCTGCGGTTGTATCCGGAGGGTTTGTCGGAAGAATTCGAGGCGCTCCGCTCGGACCTTAGTGCGTCTTCTGACTACCCGCATCTACTGATTGGTTTTAGAAGTAAGTACGTGCTTAATTCGTTTGGTCGCAATCTTTCGGCGATCCGGGAGAAAAGCGGTTCGACGAACCCAGCCCATTGTCATCCAGAAGATCTCATCGCGATGGGTGTCGAAGATGACGATGAGGTCACCATCACCTCAGCGTTCGGCTCCATTCCAGCCATTGTCAAAGCCAATGATCGGATCAAGCGCGGCGTTGTCGCCATGCATCACTGCTGGGGTTTGTCGCCGGATAAGCAAGGGGCTGTCCGAGAGAATGGCTCGAACACTAATTTATTGGTCGATAGTGAAGCTGAGATTCAGCGTTATACTGGAATGGTTCGCTCGAGCTCGATCCCGATCAAAATTACGAAGCCCATCACAAGCGCCTAAGCATCCATCCGCTCAAGATAGACGCTATAGCGGTGGGTCAAGAAGCGCGCAACACCCAGTTTGGTGTGCTCGCTTCTTGGCGATGCGAAGATATCGAAGGCGTGTTGGGCTCTGGGCACCTCGAGATAGACCACAGGCTTATTAGAGATGGTTTTCAGCTTCCTAGAAAACTCAGCCGCGAGTGCGACCGGGACGAGAGAATCATGAGTGCCGTGGATGACCATCATGGGCGGCGCCTCCGGCGTAATGCGGTGCAGTGGCGATGCTGCGCTATAGACTTCGGGCACTGCTTCTAGGGGCTGTTTCACCACCGTGCCCTCTAAGAGTGTTTTGAGCAGGTCGCTGGGTTGCAATTGATCCGCATCAGTCCAATCAAAAACCCCGTAAAAAGGCACTGCAGCCTGTACCGTCGTGTCAGCGCCCTCAAATCCGGGTTGAAATTGTGGATCGTTGGGGGTGAGTGCCACTAAAGACGACAGATGTCCGCCAGCAGAGCCTCCGGTTACCGCGATGAAATTAGGATCGCCGCCGTAATCACCGATATTGGCCTTGATCCAGGCAAGCGCCGCTTTGCAGTCAACGATGTGATCTGGATGGCTTGCTTTTGGACTGAGGCGGTAGGAAACCGAGCAGCAAACCCAGCCGAGCTTTGCCAAGTAATGCATCAACGGTAGGGCTTGACCCTTTTTATCGCCATACATCCAGGCGCCGCCATGGATATGCATCAAGACTGGCGCCGATGATAGATCGCCCTCCGGCCGATAGAGGTCGAGTTTTAGGCCGTGGTGACCATAGTCAATATCTGTTGTGATGTTGATACCGGTCTTGTCGAGCTTAAAAGGCAGCAACAGACTCGGAATATCGGGGTTTTGCTGCAAAGTGCTTGCAAGATCGCTGGTAATTGCCTGCGAGTAATTTGCGCCCAGGCCCTTTGTTAAGGCAGCTTCAACCACTGGGCCAAGTGCCATGCCTTGGTAATGAATGTTCAGAAGACCTGCCCAGCTGGCAAACAAGGCAAAAATGCCAATGAGACCCACCAAACCAGAGAAGCTACCACCGGCAACTAAAACGGCACCGATCAGGCCCTGCAGAATCACCAGCTGCAGCGCAAGTTCCCCTCCAAGCCATCCGAACCCAAAGCTCGCGGTCAACAGCCGTCGGACCCGGAAAACCGGGAAGTAAATATTCAGGGTAAGCAGGCCGCTGATTAGAACAAAAATAAACGCGAATAGAGTCATGGTCACCTAAGCAGTTTTTCCAGGATGAAACGTTAACGCCAATGATCGCTCCAGGCTAGCCATCGATCGGCAATAGCGTGGTTCGATTAAAGGGCGGGGGATAAATTACCATCGACATTGATCGCAGTGCCGCTGATGTAACCCCCTGCATCTGAGCAGAGCAAACAGGCTAGGCTCGCGCATTCATCAGCGTACCCCAACCGGCCCATGGGGAGCGTTCGGCCAGCTTTTTTGATGAAGTCTTGAAGATCTTCGTTGGCTCCGCTTGCGCGGTGTGCCCGCTCGATTTGATCGGACTCGATTCGGCCGATGTTCAGCGCATTCACCAAAACATTAGATCTGGCGCCCTCACCCACCAGGACATCAGTCAACGCC
>CAJYBS010000015.1 GCA_913064795.1 uncultured Gammaproteobacteria bacterium | reverse complement strand
CTCGGTGTCACTTCGATTTGAAGCTCCGAATGGGCAGGCATCACTGCCAGCATCGAACCGATGGTCAACAAAGCTTTCAGAATCACAATCTTAAATCCTCCGGACGAAACAAGACCGTAAACGATCTGAAGTGTTGTTCAAACAAGCGGGTGTCGGTCGGCACCTCAAAACGCTCGGCACGCCGCACTGCCAAAAGCGCCGAACGATCAAAAGCATCATTACGACTCCCCGTCGCTACGACCACATCGACCACCTCTCCAGTGGGGACTAACCGCACTCGCAATATCGCCTGCATGCCGTTTCTGGCGCTCGGCGGCCTTGACCACTTGTTAATAATATCGCGCTGAATCTGTCCGATATAAGCCATGATTTTCTCATCGTTGGTCACCGCTTCTCGACCAATTTCATCTGTGACAGCCTCCTCCAGAGAGGCCAAACGATCAGCCAGTTCGGCCGCGGCGACTTCTTTTTCTCGCTGCTCGGCGTCAAGACGTTTCTGCGCGTTCACTTTTTCTGAGTCGGCCGCACTGTCGCTCTCCTTGATCTGGGGCGCAGTGTTAACGGGCGCTTTAGTCTGGGGGGCGTCTACGGCCTGCTTGGGCTGAGGTGTCTTTTTTGATGCACTCGGGAGCGGGGTCTTCGGTGATTTAGGCTCGACCTTCTGAGCAGCATCGACCTCAGGTGCGCTTTTCTTCACCAGCGACGCCGACACAAAGAGCAATTCAGGTCGAACCTGGCTGGAGGCCTCTTCCGGCCAATCAATCAAAAATAAACTCAAAATTAAACCATGAAACCCTAGCGCCAGGGCTGTCGGTAAAATCAGAGATTTCATGGGCTGTTTACGCCTGTCACGAACGAGCGGGCTGAGTCACTAAACCGACATCACCGATGCCAATCTTTTGAAGCAGATCCATCAGATCTATGACCCTGCCATAGGCAATGTCCGCATCGCCCTCCACGAGCACTTGAAGGTTTGAGTTGGCCGCCTTAATTTTTGAAACTTGCTCGGCCAACAACGAAAGCGCAACTGCCGTTTCTTCACCTCCGAGGTTCAAGAAATATTGTCCCTCCCGGTTAATGCTGACCACAAGGACTTGCTGCAGCTCATCGATTGCAATCGCTTCACTGTTTGCTGCGGGTAAATCAACCCGAATGCCCTGGGTCATCAGCGGTGCTGTCACCATAAAAATAACCAGTAAGACCAACATAACATCAATGTAGGGCACCACATTGATGTCTGACATCGGACGACGACGAGCCGCTTTAGCCATAATTTATCCTCCGTAACGCACGCCTATTGCTTTGACAGGTCGGGTTGTTCATCCGTTAAGACTCTGTGATTGAGCGATTTAGGATCGCACCAAATTCATCCGAAAAAGTTTCAAAACGATTCATAATAACCTCAACCTGCGCTGAATACCGGTTGTAGGCGATGACCGCAGGTATCGCCGCAAACAATCCAATCGCGGTCGCAATGAGGGCCTCTGATATACCCGGCGCAACCACTGACAGACTCGCCTGATTGGACATTGCCAGACCCCGAAAAGAGTTCATGATTCCCCAAACCGTACCAAAGAGACCAATATAAGGACTCGTTGAACCTACGGTTGCTAAAAACGGCAACGCGGCCTCAAGCCGCTCTTCTTCGCGAGCCAAGGCAACCCGCATCGATCGCTGCACATTTTGCATGATACGCTCAGCTTGATTGCCATATTGCTGGCGCGATCGAGTGAATTCCTTAAAACCAGCTTGGAAGATGTGCTCAACACCGATGACCTCGGCTTCTGAACTTTCGATATCAACAAAGATAGAGCGTAAGTCTTGGCCCGACCAGAACTCATCTTCAAAGTTTGCGGCGGAACGACGAACACTCTGCAGCAAAAAAGCGCGTTGAAAGATCAGCACCCATGAGACCAGTGAGGCCAAAATAAGGATCGCCATCACCAACTGCACGACCACCGAGGCGTTTAAAACCAGTTCCAAGATTGAGATGGGTTCGTTCATCACTTGATATCCTTAAATGTCCACTAAACGCCTCGAGGATCCAGGCTCATACTGCCTAAATGCCCCGCCGCCAGGGTAACTTTCAAAACTATTGATCCGCCTTCGAGTCACTGTCACGGTGCGCTGAATCTCCAGCGTTGACCTCTGACACGGGCTTCATCCCAAAATGCTGGTAGGCACGGTCTGTCGCCACTCGACCCCGAGGTGTCCGCATCATGAAGCCCTGTTGAATCAAATAAGGCTCATAAACATCCTCGATGGTATCGCGCTCCTCGCCCACCGCCGCCGCCAGAGAATCAATGCCGACTGGGCCTCCAGAAAATTTATCGATCATTGCCATCAAAAGCCTACGGTCCATCGCATCGAACCCGGAAGCATCAACTTTGAGCAGATTAAGGGCTGCATCGGCGCTGTCTCTCCGAATGACTCCGTCGCCCCGAACTTCGGCGAAATCTCGAACACGACGCAGCAGCCGATTCGCAATTCGAGGCGTGCCTCTTGAGCGCAATGCAATTTCTGCGGCACCGTCATGATCACAGGGCACATTAAGCAGACTGGCCGACCGCTCCAAGATATGGGTCAAATCGGCGACCTGATAAAACTCTAAGCGCTGAACAATGCCGAAGCGATCCCTCAGCGGAGAAGTCAAAAGGCCGGTTCGGGTCGTTGCCCCCACGAGCGTAAAAGGGGGTAAGTCGAGTTTTATCGAGCGCGCAGCTGGGCCCTCCCCGATCGTTAAGTCAATTTGGAAATCTTCCATCGCTGGATAAAGCACTTCCTCAACTGCTGGACTAAGACGATGGATTTCATCGATAAAGAGGACATCCCCAGCTTCTAGATTGGTCAGTGCCGCGACCAGATCGCCTTTTTTCTCGATGACCGGCCCCGACGTTGACTTAATGGCCACACCCATTTCCACGGCGATAATATTGGCCAGTGTCGTCTTTCCTAAACCTGGAGGACCGAAAATTAACGTGTGGTCCAAGGATTCCTGGCGCTGTTTGGCCGCATCGATAAACAGCGACATCTGCTCGCTGACGGCGGGTTGGCCCACGTAGTCTTTGAGCGATTTCGGACGAATCGCCCAATCTTGTTGGGGTTCCTGCGCCCCAGCCTCGGGCGCGATTAAGCGATCTGTCTCAATCATAACTGAAGCTTTATCCCATTAATTTTAGAGCCTGTCGAATCAAACCCTCGACATTATCCGCGGGATCAGCAATTTGCGCCAATACACGGGACACATCCTGCGCTCGATAGCCCAGACCCACCAAAGCTGTCTCAGCATCATCCAAAGCGCCATGACGACTCACAGCGGCAGGCGATTCAGCCGAGGCAGGGAGCCAGTCGTCAACTTTATCCCGCATCTCCATGATTAAACGCTCAGCCATGACCCGGCCAACCCCTGGAATGCCGTTGAGGGTTTTCACGTCATTCGCTTTGATCAGCTTTACAAACCCCCCGGGGTCTAATGCAGAGAGGATCGAGAGGGCGAGCCTCGGCCCAACTTTATTGACTTTTATCAGGGCTCGAAACAGGTCCCGGCCCTCACGCTCTAGAAAACCAAATAACGTGTGCGCATCGTCCCTGACCACAAAGTGCGTATACAGCCGGACAACGCCCGTTTCTTGCAGCAACGCTGCAGCGGTCGCGAGAGGCACTTCGACTTCATAGCCAAGCCCAGCGACATCCAAAACCAATTGCTGATCAGAGCGGTCGACAATGACTCCGCTAATTTGTGAAATCACCGCTCAGACTCCACGATCCTGCCTCTCCGGAATGTCCCTGAAGCACTACCGGGTCGAGCTAAATTGCCCCCAGTTTGAATGTGGCACAGTGCAATGGCTAACGCATCTGCAGCATCCTCCTGAGGAGGGCCGCTAAGACGCAAAAGGACCTGAACCATATGTTGGACCTGGTCTTTTTTTGCAGCGCCGTGACCAACAACGGCTTGTTTCACTTTTTTTGCTTCATATTCGTAAAGGGGGGTTTTGCTGCGAGATGCAGCCAGCAGCGCGACGCCTCGGGCTTGCCCTAATTTTAGAGCTGACTCAGCGCTTCGCGCCATAAATATGCGCTCGATCGCGATTTCATCGGGCTGATGCTCAGCAATCAAAGCTTTAATTCCCGAATAAATCTCATTGAGTCGAAACTCAGCAGACTCAGCGAGAGTGGCTCGGACACAGCCGCTGGTAATGTAGGCACTTTTTTGCCCACCGGTATGCCGAACCAGACCAAATCCGGTGACACGACTTCCAGGATCAATACCCAAAACCACCGTCATAGGGGCTCCTCTATTACCTGCTGTAGTCTAGCATAGGGCGCATCTTGAGAGGATAATGCGACCCTCAAGGCTTGAGGTAAATAAAAGCTCGTCCAGCTTCGGAAGCGGTTTCTTGAGTGATCTAATTCTGGGTTGTCACAATCTCTTCACTGGACATTCAAAAGGCACGTACAACCGCTTACCCGCCCCTCAGAGCCCATGCCGCCCTAACTGCCTTGATGATAGAACGCGATAAGGTCTGCCAAAAGTCGGACCCTTAGGCCGAGGAGACCTTGGCTATCCCGCCGGGAAATTAGCATTTGTATAGAGGTTGGTCACGTCATCAAGGTCCTCAAGCATATCAAGTAGGCGCAGCACCTTTTCTGCTTGGTCTGCATCAAGGTCCGTATAAGTTTGTGGAATCATTCCAATCTCCGCAGACTCCGGCTCGAAACCTGCGCCATTGAGTGCGTCTTGGACAGCGCGAAAATCCTCTGGAGCCGTGGTGATTTCAATCGCACCTTCCTCCGACACATCAACGTCTTCAGCGCCCGCATCGATGGAGGCCTCGATAACCTCATCCTCCTGTAGGCCAGGGGCAAAAACGATTTGGCCTTTTTTATCAAACAAGTACGCGCCTGATCCATCGGTGCCCAAATTTCCACCGGCTTTGCTGAAAGCATGGCGGACTTCCGCAACCGTACGATTCTTGTTATCGGTCATCGTTTCAACCAAGACCGCGACTCCCCCTGGGCCATAGCCCTCGTAAGTTAACGCGACAAGCTCAGCACCATCCTGCCCCCCAGCGCCACGAGCGATTGCGCGCTCCATGGTATCTTTGGGCATTTGCGCCGCTTTGGCTTTATCAACAAGGTTTCTAAGTCCCGGATTGTCCTCAACCGCACCTCCGCCATCCCGCGCGGCCACCGTCAGTTCCCGAATAATTTTAGTGAACACCTTCGCGCGCTTAGCGTCCTGCCCTGCCTTGCGATGTTTGATATTGCTCCATTTGCTGTGGCCCGCCATGACTACCTCAATGGGTTAAAGGTTTGTTTTAATTCCGAGTTCTCGCAACTGTTTCGAAGCCACTCCGCTGGGTGCTTCAGTCAATAAGCAGGTCGCGGTCTGGGTTTTGGGGAACGCAATCACATCCCTAATGGCCTTTGTTCCAGATAGCAGCATGACCAGTCGATCGAGACCAAAAGCGATACCACCATGAGGTGGAGCGCCCAATTCTAACGCTTCGAGTAAAAATCCAAACTTTTCCTGGGCTTCGTCCTCAGACAATTTGAGCACCTCGAAGATGCCGCGTTGCATCAAAGGATCATGCACACGAATCGAGCCCCCTCCGACCTCATAGCCATTGATCACCATGTCATAGGCTCGAGAGCCAGAGGCGCCAGGGTCTTTAATCAATTCATCAGAGCTGGCTGTGGGCTGCGTGAAGGGATGATGCACAGCAGTCCAGCCGCCTTGATCAGTTGACTCAAACATCGGGAAGTCGATAACCCAACAAGGTGCCCAATCGCTCTCATAAAGATCCAGGTCCTCTGCCAGCTTTGCCCTCAAGGCGCCGAGCGCATCGCTGACAACCGACGCTTTATCTGCCCCAAAAAACACCAAGTCACCCGCCTCAGCATCGACGCGATCGAGGACCTGCTCGATCACCGCCTCTGGCAAAAACTTCAGAATCGGGGACTGGAGGCCCGCAGAGCCAGTGGTTCGGTCGTTTACCTTAATGTACGCCAATCCTTTCGCGCCGTAGATCCCAACGAAGTTGGTCAGATCGTCAATATTCTTGCGACTGAGGCGATCCCCGCCTTGGGGCAATTTCAACGCCGTCACTCGACAAGTTGGGTCCTGGGCTGGGCCACTGAAAACTTTAAATTCCACCTCGGCCATTAAATCGTGGATATCCACCAATTCGAGACCGAAACGCAAATCAGGTCGGTCTGTGCCGTATCGCTGCATTGCGTCGGCGTAGGTCAGGACAGGAAACTCCGAAAAGTTGACATCGATCAACTTCGCAAATAATCCCGAAACCATGCCTTCCGCAAGGTCCATGATTTCCTTTTCCGTCACAAATGCTGCTTCGATATCAATCTGCGTAAATTCAGGCTGTCGGTCCGCCCGAAGATCCTCATCACGAAAACACCGCGCGATTTGGTAGTAGCGATCGAATCCAGAAACCATCAGCAATTGTTTAAAAATCTGAGGTGACTGGGGCAAAGCGTAGAAATTTCCCGGATGTACCCTCGATGGCACCAGATAATCCCGGGCGCCCTCAGGTGTTGCCTTAGTGAGTATGGGCGTCTCTAAATCAACGAATTTCTGGTCGTATAAATAACTTCTGACAAAGTGCGAAGCCTCGGACCGCATTCGCATCCTTCGCTGCATATCAGGCCGACGGAGATCGATGTATCGATATCGCAAACGAACATCCTCTCCTGCCTCTGAGTATTCGTCTAACTGAAAGGGTGGCGTTCGAGAAGCATTTAAAATCGTTAGTGTATGGCCCAAAACCTCAACTTCTCCGGTGTCCATTTTGGGATTCACTGCCGCCGGATCACGTGCCCTGACTCGGCCTTCAACCGCGACGACATACTCGTTCCTCACTTGATCCGCCAATGCAAAGCTCTCTACCGTATCAGGATCAAAAACCACTTGAACTATCCCTTTGTGGTCGCGCACATCGAGAAAGATCACCCCACCATGGTCTCGCCGACGATGCACCCAGCCGCACAATTGCACCGAGGCCTCAATTTGCTCGGCCCGAATATCGCCGCACTGGTGACTTCTCATAATTTTTTCCTCATGCATTCCCGATTCGTTCACCCGCTTTGACATTTACGTCTGTGGCAGCGAGAAACTACGAACTACTCGATGATGAACCGCTGGATGAGCTGCCCGACCCGCCGGCGTTGGTTGATGTACTCGACCCGCTGGAGGTTGAGGATGACTCGCTCGTGCTGCTAGAGGAAGTGTCACTGCCCCCGGAAACATTTTTTTTCTGACCTGTTTTAAAGTCAGTCTCGTACCAGCCGCCCCCTTTCAAGCGAAAGGCGGCCGCGGAGATTAATTTCTTTAACCCGGGCTGGCCACATGCAGGACAGTCCACCAAGGGGCTATCTGAAAGCTTCTGAATTTTCTCCAGCTTGTGTTGACACTGACGACATTCGTATTCGTAAATGGGCATGCCAAATCTCCATGCTAATTCTCGGGAACGTCCGAGGCCGCGAATTATACCCAATCACGACCTCAGGCAACACTCCAGCGCATTTGAACTGTAAAAATAGGCCCTTTGGCCCATCGAGCCGTTTAAAACACTTGCTCCATAGAGGGTGATCCGCTATAAAGCCCACATGGAGGGTCAAGGGGTCAGATGTTGATTTTTTGGTTCACCGTACTTGGGACATGACCTGTCATGATCCGAACGCAAACTTTTTAAAATAAGGATGGTTTTCATGGCAGCAAAAAAAGCGCCCGCAATTAAAACTAAGTACACTAAAAGTGCAATCGTTGATTCTCTCGCAGGAAGCACAGACCTTTCGAAAAAACAGGTCAACGCCGTACTTGATGAGCTGACAAGCCTGATCGAGCGTCATATCAGAAAAGGCGCTGTAGGCGAATTCACATTGCCAGGCATGATGAAGATTAAAACCGTCAAGAAGCCTGCTCGAAAGGCAAAGAAAGGCGTACCCAATCCCTTTAAGCCAGGCGAGACAATGGACGTTGCTGCAAAGCCAGCCAGTACTGCAGTCAAAATCTTGCCTTTAAAGGGTATGAAAGACTTCGCGTAATTGGTCCTCGCAGTCGAAAAAGGCCGCTCTGCGGCCTTTTTTTTGGACCGCAGTCGACCGTAAAACGGTAAATGCGGTTTTTTTCAGACCTCACACCAGCCCATCCCAAGCCCAGCCTACCTGCGCGGGCGCAAAACGCTACAAACGAAGAATAAACTTCAGACTTCGTGAGATCTGACATAAACTGCTCTGTCAGTTTGCTTTACCACCCTCGAAGCCGCCGCCAAGGGTGGACCCTATCCAAAGCGGCCCCGACTCAAGCACTCGGCTCAACCAAAGGACTATTGCGCGACCACTATGAAAGCCTCTCAATTTACAATCTCGACGCTCAAGGAAAAACCATCAGATGCTGAGATCGCCTCTCATCAACTTCTCGTGCAGGGCGGGTTCATCAAAAAACTCGCGTCTGGGATTTATTCTTGGATGCCTCTTGGTCTAAGAGTACTCCGAAAAATCGAACAGATCGTTCGGGAAGAAATGGATCGTTCAGGAGCGCAAGAACTCCTCATGCCAGTCACACAACCCAGCGAACTCTGGAAAGAGTCCGGGCGATGGCAGATGTATGACGAAGGGCTGTTGCTCAAGTTCAAAGACCGGCACGACCGTGACTTCTGTTTTGGTCCAACCCATGAGGAGGTCATCACTGATATTGCGCGCAACGAGCTACGCAGCCACAAACAACTGCCCGTGAATTACTACCAAATTCAAACCAAATTTCGAGACGAAACCCGTCCAAGGTTTGGCGTTCTCCGAGCTCGCGAGTTCATTATGAAAGATGCCTATTCTTTCCACGCGGATCTTGAATCGTTGCAAAGCACTTTTGATCAAATGTATACCACCTATCAACGCATTCTCACTCGAATGCGCCTAGACTTCCGGGCTGTCGAGGCCGATAGCGGCAGCATTGGGGGCTCAGCCTCGACCGAATTTCATGTCCTTGCAGAAAGCGGAGAAGACCTTATCGCCTTCAGCTCTGATGGTGAATATGCCGCAAATATTGAACTCGCCGAAGCCATCACGCCAGCACGCGAAGACGAGCCCGAGAAGCCCATCGAACGCATCGATACGCCCAACCAGAAAACCATACAATCCGTCGTCGACCATCTCAGCATTGACATCAAAAAAACGGTCAAGACCTTGGTGGTGAAAGGCCACCAGACCCCCATTGTCGTGTTGGTACTACGCGGTGATCACACCCTAAACGCCCTCAAAGCAGAAAAACTTGAGGCTGTTGCCAGCCCTTTGACCTTTGCCGACGAATCGGAAATCAAGACCGTTATTGGCTGCGGCCCCGGATCAATCGGCCCTGTAGGACTGAACTGTCCCGTGATTGTGGATCGAGCGGCCAGTGTTGTCTCGAATTTTGTTTGCGGCGCGAATCAAGACGGCGTTCACTGGATTAACGTCAACTGGGGACGTGACGTCATTGAGTCTCCCATTGCCGATCTTAGAAACATTGAATCTGGAGATCCCGCGCCGACAGGGGCAGGTTTTATTGAGATCAAGCGAGGCATCGAGGTGGGCCACATATTCCAGCTGGGCAATAAATACAGCGCTTCGATGAAAGCCTCTGTGCTGGATGCTGAGGGTAAAGCACTGACCATGGTAATGGGATGCTATGGCATCGGCGTTTCTCGATTAGTCGGCGCTGCAATCGAACAAAATAATGACGAACGCGGGATCATTTGGCCTGACACCATCGCACCCTTTCAGGTGATCCTAATCCCCATCAATGCGCACAAGTCCCCCGCCGTGCAAGAGGCGGCGGAGCAGCTCTACCAAGAGCTGAACGACGACGGATTTGAGGTCCTAATCGACGATCGACACCAAATGCGGCCCGGCGCTAAATTCGCCGATGCCGAGCTTATCGGTATTCCCCACCGAATTGTCATTGGGGACCGGGCCTTAGCCAACACCGAGGTCGAGTACACCTGTCGATCGAGCGGCGAGACAACCCTATGGCCCATCAGTCAAGTTCCAGAGCTACTACGATCTGCCCTCGACCTATAGCAGGTCTAATTCAAACCGATTGCGGCAAGAATAGACGCTTCAGTTTGTGGACCTACTAACGTTCTAGAGACCGCTCCTGACGGATCAATGATGACCGTGGTGGGTAGCACCTCCGGCAACCCGTAGCCAAAACGGGGGGCAGGATCATTGGCCAAAACAGGGAATTCGATTTTCATTTTAAGGATCGCTGAGCGCTTAGCCTCGACCTCAACCGGCGCATCAAAATCTACACCGAGTACTTTTATTGGGTATTCGGAGTTGTGGTGCATCTCATTGAGCTCGGGAATCTCCGTAATGCACGGACCGCACCAAGTCGCCCAGTAGTTAATCACCAACCACTGCCCTTCCAGGTCCGACGGCACAAGCCCGGGACCATCAACAACGTCAAAAACCGGTTGCTCGCAGGCTGCGACCCAGAGCAAAAGACTCCATAAAAAAACCTGCTTCACAATCACTACTCCCCAGTCTGCCCTTGTGCCGGACACATCCAAGTCCATTGACAGAATCTTAAACAATGAATTCAGAAAATCCTTCGGCGTTACAACCTATGATGTCCGCGCTGTTTGACCAGCGAAACAAACCGAACTGCACCAGACCAGACCCAACAATACGCACTTCAAACTTTAAGCTGCTCTTCTCCACGCCCTAACAGCGCGACCCACTCCCCGCCAGCCAATATAATCAACCAAGACAGATATACCCAGAGCAGAAGACCCGGGAGCACCGCAAAAGCACCATAAATCACCTCGAGATCAGAATACTGCATCAACAGTGAAAACAGCCAGCGCGCCAACTCGAACACAAGACCTACCGATACGCCGCCGAAGCAGGCATGGATGAATGCAACTGGTTTGTTGGGAATCACCGCATAAGCCAGCGTGTACATCATCGAACTGGTCAGCAACGGGAGCACCCAAAAAACAAAGGGTAACTGTGTAAAACTACTCACATAGGGCACCGACAGCAAATAAGTGGTTACCGACAAGCCAGTGACCAACAACAACGGACCTAGAATCAAAAGCGCTATGTAGACCAAAACCCGGCGCAATCCACTCCTCTGCTCTGAAACTTGCCAAATTCGATTAAAAGCATGCTCAATCGTGTTGAGCATGAGCACTGCGGTCACCGCTAGGAGCGCGGCACTGGGCACACTCAGTGCTTGGGCCTGTACCGAGAAGACCCTCAAATAGGATTGAACAGCACCCACACTCTCCGGCACGATGTGCTTAAAGATGAACGCCTCAATTGACTGGCCTGCTAAGACGTCCGCCCCAAACGCTGAAAGGGCCAGATATCCGATGGTCAACCCCGGCACAAGCGCGAGTAAGGTTTGGAAGGTCAAAGCAGCCGCGACCATCTGACAATCGTTGGCGCGTAAGTTTTGATAAAACTGCGCTGTGGCAGTCAAAAAACCCTTTAAGTTCACTTTTAAATCCATTTCCCTTTCGGCAAACTGCCGTCCTAGGTCACGCGAAAGTCATCAAACTATGTCTGATACCACGCTCTATCACAATCCGAATTGCTCAAAATCGAGAGCTGCACTGGCCCTTCTTGAACGCTCTAAGGTTGACTTTGAAACCCGCCTTTACCTCGATGAGCCACTCAGTCGGCAAGAAATAGTACAGCTGGTTTCTCTTCTGGATATTAAGCCGCGAGCACTCCTGCGATCGAACGAGTCTGTCATTAGAGACCAACACATCGATATCGAGTGCCTGGCTAACGATGCGCTCATTGCTTTAATGGCAGCGCATCCTATATTGATCGAGCGGCCTATTTTAACCCATGGGGGTCGCGCAA
>CAJYBS010000014.1 GCA_913064795.1 uncultured Gammaproteobacteria bacterium | reverse complement strand
AGACACTAACGGTTGATAACCCCTCGCAGCTTCCTGATATGGGTAGTATTCAAGAAATGCGAGAACCCATCGTTCAGGCGAATATTCTTGTTCCCTCAGAGCACTTGGGCAGTGTGATCACCTTGTGTGAAGAGCGCCGTGGCGTACAGAAAGATATGCAGTTCGTGGGTAAACAGGTCTCATTATCTTATGAGTTGCCAATGAATGAGGTGGTCTTGGACTTTTTTGACCGGATCAAATCAGTTTCCCGGGGGTATGCCTCCTTGGACTATAGCTTTGTTCGGTTTCAGGCTGCTCAGCTGGCGCGTTTAGATGTGCTGATTAATGGCGATCGGGTGGATGCGCTCGCAATCATCGTGCACAGAGACGACTCTCGGAGTAAAGGTCTAGCGCTGACCAGTAAAATGAAAGAATTGATCCCCCGCCAGATGTTTGATGTGGCTATCCAGGCTGCGATGGGTGGTCAAATTATCGCTCGGCAAACGGTCAAGGCGCTGCGGAAAAACGTGACCGCGAAATGCTATGGCGGCGATATTACTCGAAAGAAAAAACTGCTTGAAAAGCAGAAGGCGGGTAAGCGAAGGATGAAGCAGGTGGGGAGTGTGGAGATTCCTCAAGAAGCCTTTTTGGCCGTACTGAAAGTGGACCGCTAGGTGTATCGAAGAAGTAAAGAGGGAACTTAATGGATCTCAGTGTCAATTTCCCATTATTGTTGGTTGTCCTAACCGCATTGTGTGGCGGTATTTGGTTATTGGACATCTGGTTACTGAGTCCTCGTCGAGTGCGCGCAGACTCAAAGCAGGATCGCCAGCCAGCGGTTGTTGAATATGCTGCCTCTTTTTTCCCGGTCTTGCTGTTTGTTCTCGTACTGCGCTCATTTTTGGTTGAGCCCTTTCAAATTCCCTCTGGATCTATGATTCCGACACTCGAGGTCGGAGATTTTATTCTGGTCAATAAGTACACCTATGGTCTGCGTCTGCCTGTAATCGGTACCAAGGTCGTCGCGATTGGGGAGCCAGAGCGAGGGGATGCGATGGTTTTTATCCCGCCCCATGAAGAGCAATACTTTATTAAGCGTGTGGTGGGCCTACCCGGGGATCGAGTCCGTTATCAAAACAAAACTCTATTCATTAACAATGTGGAGCAGAAGCAGACATTCCTTAACGAAATTGCGGGTTCGCGCCCAGGCCAATTAAGGTTTCTCGAAAAACTGGATGAAAGGACACACGAGATTTATCGCAACGTGTACCAGGATGCTCGAATTCAAGAGTGGTTGGTCCCTGATGGTCATTATTTTATGATGGGGGACAACAGAGACCAAAGCAGTGACAGTCGATATTGGGGCTTCGTGTCCGAAGAGAAGATTGTCGGTAGAGCCTTTGCTGTGTGGCTGCACAAGGAGCCCGGTCTTTCACTGCCTAATTTTTCAAGGAATGGCTGGATTGAATAGAAAAATCTCAAGCTATCGATCTGATACTGCGCTTGGCATCGCCATGTCAGATCTTTTGATTGGGTTGGTGATGATGGGTGTCATATTTTCGGTGGCCATGAAGTTTGTACCCCATTATTGGGATCATCAAGCCGCGGTTGGGGTTGTGGAGCGGCTGACTGAAGACGCTAACAGTCAAGGGGCAGACGCCCGCGATCTGAAACGGCTGTTGGAAAAGCGCCTCAAGATGAACAACCTAGATCATTTTGTTGAAAATGGTTGGGTACAAGTCATCGACACGGGTCGCGGCCATGAATTTACCTTCAATTATGAGGTGCGCGACGAGCTAATGGCCAATATTGATTTCGTAATTAAGTTTGAAGATCGCTTCATCTCAGCGAATTAATATTTTGATTGCTTCAAAAAATATGAATCAGCTCCAGGAGTTACTGGGCTATCGATTCAAGAAAACCGAGTTACTGCAACAGGCACTTAAGCATCGGAGCGCGGGTGCGAAGCACAACGAACGCTTGGAATTTTTAGGTGATGCGGTGCTCGAGCTTGCGATCACCGACCTGCTTTATAGACAGTTTTCGACTTCTGATGAAGGCAGGCTTACCCGTTTTCGTGCGCGATTGGTTAGGAAAGAAACCTTGGCAGAGCGGGCGCGGGCGCTCACTTTGGGTCAGTTTTTAGAACTTGGTCCAGGAGAAAGAAAATCAGGGGGCGCGGACCGAGACTCAATTTTAGCGGATGCCTTCGAAGCGATATTAGGCGCGATTTATCTCGATGTGGGTTTTCTGGGGGTTAAAGAGCGCGTTGAATATTGGTTTGGGCAAACCCTTGAGGGTCTCGAGGCCTTATCCCAAGAGAAGGATCCTAAGACAAGATTGCAGGAACAGCTGCAGGGTCTCGGCGAGCCTGTGCCAGAATATCGTGTGGTTTCGGTTTCAGGAGATGATCATCAGCAGCGTTTTAAGGTTGAATGTCGCTGTTCACTTTTAAAGTCCAGCCAAATGGCAGAGGGGGATTCGATTAAGCAGGCGGAACAGAATGCGGCAGCGGCGTGCTTGGACGGATTAGCCGCGGAAAATATCAGTGTCTGAGCTGACAACAGCCACTCGCTGCGGTTACGTCGCTATCGTGGGACGACCCAACGTCGGCAAGTCAACGTTACTCAATACACTGCTTGATCAAAAAATCAGCATCACCTCTCGAAAGCCCCAGACCACCCGGCATCAGCTGTTGGGGATCAAGACCAACGATCACTATCAAATTTTATATGTAGATACGCCAGGCATTCACACCGCGGGCAAGCGCGCGATCAATCGTTACATGAATCGCAACGCTTTCAGCGTTATCCGTGACGTGGATGTTATTTTGTTCGTTCTAGACCGAAATCAATGGTCGCAAGACGACGATGCGGTGGAGCAAGCGATTCGACAGAGCCCGGCGAAGGTCATCGTAGTGATCAATAAGGTGGATTTGATGAAGCCCAAGTCGGCACTCCTACCCTTGCTGCAATCCATCCATCAGCGTCTCCCCAATGCGGTAGTTGTTCCGGTTTCAGCCCAAACCGGGGATAACTTGGATGCGCTAGATCGTGAAGTTCAGTCAATGTTGCCGGAGGGTCCTTTTTATTTTGAGGCGGATCAAATTACCGATCGGAGTGAGCGTTTTTTAGCAGCCGAAATTATCCGAGAGAAATTAATGCGTCAATTGGGCGAAGAACTTCCCTACGCGCTGACAATTCAAATTGACACCTTTGACGTTAAAGAAGCCGTCGCGCACATTAATGCGACGATCTTCGTTGAGCGCGAAGGTCAGAAGACGATTTTGATTGGCAGCGATGGCCGACGATTAAAACAGGTTGGTTCCGATGCACGGCGAGACTTGGAGCGAATGCTCGATCAGAAAGTGATGCTTAAAACATGGGTTAAGGTGAAATCTGGCTGGTCGAATAGCGAGCGAGCGCTCAAGAGTCTCGGTTATGACGACCTCTAACACACAGAATTTGACAGGATTTGTGCTGCACCAGAGGAAATATCGGGATACCAGTCTGATTGTTGAGTTTTTCTCACGGGAAGCCGGTCGCGTGTCGCTGCTTTTTAAGGGTGTGCGCCGTCCCGTGAAAAAAAGCGGCGTGAGCCTGTCTGATCTGCGATTGTTTCAAAGGCTGTCAGTTCAGAAAATAGGTCGGGGAGAATTACCTTTGGCCAAGGTGATCGACTCGGCTTTTACCCCGAAGGTTTTGGAAGGCTACGAGGCGATTATTGGGCTCTATGTCAACGAATTGATGGTTCGATTGACCGGACGGTTTGAAGTCATGACTGAGCTTTTCGATGCATACGAGCGCTGGGTTGCTGAGGTCTTGGATCAAGGTTTTCTCCAGGCGGGGTTGCGTGAATTTGAGTTAACCCTACTCTCAGAATTAGGTTATGGCATCGATTTTGGATTCGATGCGGCAAATGGGGGCGAAATTGCCCCTGATCAGTGGTATCACTATTTTCCGGGATCAGGATTTGCGCCTGCGGTTGATGCGGATGTTCTTTCATTTAAGGGCGATGAACTTCTGCGCTTGGCGATGGGTACCATGACAGTCGCGGGTGCACAGATTGTGAAACAAGTGGTCCGTCAAGCGACACATGAATTACTCGAGGGAAAACCTCTTAGATCGAGAGATTTGCTCGAAAAGGCCAGGCTATGATTCTCGGTTTAGGAACAGACCTTGTTTCAGTGACACGGGTGGAATCGGTATTAAACCGTCATCCCTTACGGTTCGCAAAAAAAGTGCTGACCGAAAAAGAGCTTGGTCGATTCCAGGCGTTGGACGCCCCTGGGATGGCAGCAGCTCATATAGCGAAACAATTTGCTGCTAAGGAAGCGGTCAGCAAAGCACTGGGGACCGGAATGCGTCAAGGCGTGCATTTTAATTTGATAGAAGTGACAAGAAGTCCCTCGGGCCAGCCTATGGTCTCATTGATCGGCGGTGCTTTAGCCGTTGCGCAGCAACTGCAGGTGAGGTCTTGGCATCTTTCCTTAACGGATGACTCGGGATTTGTGGTTGCGGTTGCGATTGCTGAAGGCTGAGGGCAAACCCGGGTGGCCCTTTGAACTAAGGGGTCTTAGATTGGCCGAGTATCGTGAGAAGTTGTTCCGCCTGAATGATGACGGCCTTCACCCTTGATGGACTCGTTGCATCGCTCAATCCAAGGTAGCTGGTCCTAACTTGTTTTTCGAGTCTTGATGCGCCGGTCATCGCGAGCCCTCCTGTCATTTTATGAAGAACCTCGCGTGTTCGTTCCAAGTCTTGCGCTCGAGCGGCAGTTATCAGATCGAGTAGATCGTCTTCCAGGGTGCTCCGCAACAGTGCTTTGAGCTCCAGCGCAAGCGCCTGGTTGCCCCCAGCTCTGAGCAGCGCAAGTTGTTCATCAAAGATCAAAGGCGCTGCAGTCGCCGGGTCCCTCGACGGAGAACGGGCACTTCGCGATGGGGCCTTCGCGGCGAGGGGGGGGAGCTTTGGATCAAGTCCAGATCGCTCCGTCCTGAGTAGTTTGCTGAGGGCTTCGGTAAGGTCATTGCGAGGGCCCAACTCGGCCAACACATTTGCGAGTTGATTCAGGGAGAGGCTCTTTTGCGCGACGGCTTTACTGAAGTGGCCTTCAGTTAAGGTGCTTTGAGTTGACGAGCTTTGAGTTGAAGGGCTTTGAGTTGAAGAGCTTGGAGTTAGGGGAGGTTGGGTAATGATGATGGCGTCAGGCCAAGCGCTTAGGCTTCGACTCGTCTCCAAGGGGTCTCGGTTGGCTCCGTTTAGCGTGAAATCGATGAGCAGGGTATCTCGGATTGAATGCTGTTGCCGGCCGAGGGTGCCGTGTTCAGTGGCTATTCGAAACTTAATTTTAGATTGGATTAAAAGACGAATCAGGGGGGATTGATTGGGATCGATATCGAAGGAATGAATAACCGTGACACCGTTGCGGAGACGATTCCAAGAACCGCCCTGAAAGTGGGTTAAGATTGTTTGTTCAATGTCGGATAGCCAATGATTCGGTTGATCGACCTGAGCGATGATTTGCTGCTCGGGCCGTCGACCCTTGGTGTTGGATGCAAGTTGCGCAACGACTTTCTCTGAAATGTGAAGTATCGAGCCTGGCTCAGCGTTGTTGGCCGGGCCAATTCCTTGACGAAGCAGCCAGCGCTGAACGATCTTCGCTTCAAAGGGATCCTTCAGGGTAACGCGGGCTCGGAGATTTTGTTGGGGGAATCGATTGTCTAGCGGGGTGCAATCAGGACAGCTAGCGCGCGCTAAGACAGGGTCGCTCAGAGTCCTTGCTGCAAACATATTGATTCGATGATCGGAGGCAGACCATTGGCACGTGAGTGCAAAAGCTTTGCCTTTAAGGTTAGCCCCCTCAAGGCGGCGGATGAGATGAGACACCATTGTTTTGAACTCGAGTAGATTCGCGCTGAAATGTCTTGGCATGGTGTGGCTCGCTGAAAAATAGACTGGCGAATTCAGCCAACGACTCAGATGAAGCGCGATTTGACGGCCGATTAAATCAATGTTGATATTTCCGCGCTGAGTGCTCTGTGGATGAAAGCTCCGGGCGAACAGCTGAGCAAGATCCACGGTCTGAATGTGGCTGTCGGTTGCTGGATGATCTCGCGCCAGGGGCGGCGCTAAAGGCTTGCCATGGTCTAGTCCCTCTGATTTGGGAAAACGCTCTCCAGATCCTAGGGATTGTCGATCTAAATCTTGGGTGCCTTGGTGCTTCACTGATTCCTCTTTGCGGATGACTGGGGTTAGATTTAAACGTTCTGAGCTTAGATTGGGCTCGTTATTCTCGGGAAGTAGACTTTGGACTATCATCCTGTGAGTACTTTCTGGGAGAGTCAACATCAAATACCCAACCATCGAGGATTGCGTCGGATCGACGCCGCTGGTCGCGCTGCAACGACTGCCCGGCAAGACGTCGAATCGAATTCTAGCGAAGCTAGAAGGCAATAATCCTGCAGGGTCGGTCAAGGACCGTCCTGCGATGAGCATGATCCAACGAGCGGAGGTTGGTGGCGCCATTGGCCCCGGAGATGTCCTGATTGAAGCGACCAGTGGCAACACGGGAATCGCTTTGGCAATGGCCGCAGCGATTAAGGGTTATCGCTTAAAATTGATCATGCCAGCGCACATGAGCCAAGAGCGAAAATCTGCGATGCAGGCCTACGGGGCAGAACTGATTTTAGTGAGTCAGGCCGAGGGTATGGAAGGTGCGCGAGACTTGGCGGAAGCCATGGCTGCGCGAGGAGAAGGGATTGTTCTCGACCAATTTGCGAACCCAGATAACCCGCTTGCGCATTATCAAGGAACCGGGCCTGAGATATTTGAACAGACCCAGGGCGAAGTCACGCACTTCGTTAGCTCTATGGGAACGACGGGGACCATTATGGGGGTGTCACAATACTTCCGTGAAGTGAAACCTGAAGTTGAAATTATCGGTTTACAACCTGTGGAAGGTCAGGCGATACCGGGGATTAGGCGCTGGCCCGAGGCGTATCGGCCGGCCATTTTTGACCAACAAGGCGTCGACCGAGTGATCGATATTGATCAGTCAGATGCAGAGGCGATGATGCGGCGATTAGCCCGAGAAGAAGGTATTTTTGCAGGGGTTTCCTCGGGTGGTTCGATCGCAGCAGCGCTGCAAATCAGTCAAGAAGTAAGTGATGCCACGATTGTTGCGATCGTTTGCGACCGTGGCGATCGCTATCTGTCGACAGGTGTATATGCGCCCGAGTTAGCATAAAATACCGCTCCCGCGAGATTGACTGCCCTAGGCGGTCAACAGGCAAGGGGTTGGCGGAGTTTATGCGAAGAAAAAAACAACCGTTTTTGGGAACAGGCGAAGTGCTCACGATTGAGGGTGCTTGCCTGAGCGCAGACGGAAAGTTCAAGGCCCACGGACTTCTTCCAGGGGAGCTGGCAACCTTTGTCCCCCTCAAGCGCCAAAAAGGAGTCTGGGTGTGCCGTGCCGAAGCCATCGAAAAGCCACATTCAGATCGGGTCGAGCCAAAATGCGAACACGCACAAACTTGCGGGGGCTGCTCTTTTCAGCATTATGCGCGGCCGGCACAGTTGTCCTTCAAGTTAGCTTGGCTGCAGTCCTTGTTCGCAGATTGTCAACCAGAGCAGTGGCTCGAAAAAATATCTGGGCCGGCGTATGGCTATCGCACCAAAGCGCGACTTGGCGTCAAATTTGTGGCCAAAAAAGACCGGACGCTGGTCGGTTTTCGTGAGGTTGGATCAGCATTGATTGCAGAGATGTCGAGCTGCAATATATTGTCGCCCGCGCTGTCGGCTTTGATTGAACCCTTAGCGGGCTTAATTCATGGTCTCGACGCAAGATCCTCGATCCCTCAAATTGAGGTCGCTGCGTCTGAAGACCAGGTGGCTTTGGTGATTCGTCACCTTGATGTGCTGTCTCCCGGTGATGTGGCTGCATTGACTGCTTTCGAAGCCGATTTCCAGGTGCACATTCTTTTGCAATCGGGCGGGCCTGACACGGTCTGTGCATTGAGTGAAGGACCGATACCGACCCTGAGATATCGCCTCAGCGATCAGGGGCTTGTGTTTTTGTTCCACCCCATGGCGTTCACCCAAGTGAATCAGGACGTCAATCAAAAGATGGTAAACCTAGCGCTTGAGTTGCTGGCGCTTGAATCGGGGGATCGGGTTCTGGATGCTTTTTGCGGCATTGGCAATTTTTCTCTACCGATTGCGGGAGAGGCGCTTGAAGTACTGGGTCTCGAGAGCAGTCTAGAGAGTGTAGAGCAGGCCCGGCAGAACGCGATCCTAAACAAACGCAGTAACGCCCAATTCGAAGTCGAAAATCTTTATGAGGTGGACGCCGCCAGAGATCTACTTAAGGGTTTTAATAAGGTGTTGATTGATCCCCCGCGTTCCGGCGCGATGGAAGTTTGTGAGCAGATCCTCAAAAGTGAGTGCCAGCGAGTCGTTTACGTTTCCTGCAACCCGATCACTCTGAGACGAGATGTTGATCGGTTGATAGAGGGTGGTTTTCAATTATCGAAGCTGGGTATGATCGATATGTTTCCGCATACTGCGCATATGGAAGCAATCGCCCTATTGGTCCGAGATCAATCCAATGGTTAAAGCCAAAGTACAACAAACAGTCTTTGAAGAAGGCGCGGTTGATGTGGCCGAGTGGATTACTGACCTTGGCAGCGATCGACCTGATTTGGATCTTGCACGAATAGAACAAGCTTGTGAACTGTCGGCTCAGGCAGAAAGTAAGGCGATTCAAATGGGCGCCGGGTGGCCCTCGGGACGCAGTAGTTATTGGATGGGCCTGGAAATCGCCGATATTTTGCGGGAGTTTCAGGTTGATGAAGATGGGCTGATCGCCGCGATTATTTATCGCGCTGTTCGAGAGCATCAAATCACCCTCAATCATGCACGGAAACAGTTCGGGGACAAGGTTGGCGATTTGGTTGAAGGCGTTCTGAAAATGGCCGCCATCAGTAATATTCATATCCGACACAATGCCGTTGTTTTGGGCGAGACGTCAGACCAAATCGAGCAGGCAAAAAAAATGTTGGTGGCCCTGGTTGATGATATCCGGGTCGCTTTGATTAAATTGGCTGAGAGAACCTGCGCGATCCGTGCAGTGGGAAATAGCGAGCGCAGTAAACAAATTAGATTGGCCCAGGAGATCAGTGAAATCTATGCTCCCCTCGCCCATCGATTAGGAATTGGTCACCTGAAGTGGGAGCTCGAAGATCTGGCCTTTAGGTACACCGAACCCAAGGCGTATAAACGGATCGCCAACTTGCTCGATGAAAAAAGAACGGACAGAGATCAATATATTGAAACCGTTTTAACCCTTCTCGACGCGAAGTTGACGCTGGTGACTTTAGAGTCTGAGCTCGAAGGCCGAGCCAAACATATCTGCAGTATTTGGAAAAAAATGAATCGCAAGGGGATTCCGTTTTCGGAAGTCTATGATGTGCGAGCGATTCGAATTTTGGTCAGCACATCCGATGACTGTTATCGCGCATTGGGGGTTGTTCATAATCTTTGGCGTAACATTCCGAATGAATTCGATGACTACATCGCGAACCCCAAGGATAACGGATATCAGTCATTACACACCGCGGTGATTGGGCCTGAGGGAAAGGTGCTTGAGGTTCAAATTCGAACCCTCGAGATGCATCATGAAGCTGAGTACGGGGTTTGCGCGCATTGGACGTACAAAGATAATGTCAAAGGGCAGCGTATGGCTCGCTATGAGCGACGCCTTGCTTGGCTCAGACAAGTGATTGAGTGGCAAGACGAGGTGAATAACCTTCCCGAGTCTGCCAGCGAGATGATGGCAAATGTCAGTTTGGACCGAGTCTACCTGTTTACCCCGGAAGGCCACGTGATTGATATGCCCCCTGGGGCTACCCCTGTCGACTTTGCTTATAAGGTTCATACGGAAATTGGACATCAGTGCCGAGGTGCTAAAGTCAACGGCAAAGTTGTGCCGCTCAATCACGTCTTAATTTCTGGTGATCATGTTGAGATCATCACTGGCCAAGACAGTGTGCCGCGCAGGGAGTGGTTGCACTCCCATTTGGGGTACGTCACAACCTCAAAGGCGAAAGCAAAAATTCAAAGCTGGTTTGGTTTACGCGAGCGTCAGAAGAATCTTGAAGAAGGCCAGCGTTTGCTCAAGGCCGAGTTGCAGCAACTTGGTCTTGATTCTGATCGGGAAGTTTCAATAAGCGGAGCGTTTAATTTTGAGTCGGATGATGATTTTTTGGTCGCCTTGGGCAGCGGTAATTTGCAGCTCACTGATGTTGCTGAATGGATCGCGGAACATGAACTCGACATTAGAACATCCACACAATTACCCCTGGCCTTCAAACAGGATGAATTACCGATGCTCATTAATGGGCTGGGCGGCAGGCGTCATGAGATTGCCAGTTGTTGTAATCCGGTTTTGGGGGACTCGATTGTTGGTATCATCAGCGACGCCGGTCTGGTGCATGTGCATGTTCAAGCGTGCGTTGAAGTGTTGCAAGGAGATCCGTATGGGCGGCTGATGCGATTATCTTGGCAGGACGACGTACAGGAGGTGTTTCCAGTTGAGCCTGAAGTAGAAGCCTACGAACGCTCGGGGATACTCTTAGATAAAACGGGATTGTTCGTGACCGAAGCGATCAACGTGACGATGATGCACTCGGTGACCGATCGAGAGGCGCAGCGGGTGCAACTATCGATGACTGTTGAAGTGGCTTCTCTGAAAACTTTGATCAAAGTGCTGGAAATGATGCAGAAGATACCGAATGTGGTTTCGGCCCGGCGGGCAGCCACGAAGCAGGACGAATAGAAGCAGAATTAGAAAAAGCGAGCAGGGAGGAGTATGAGAATTATTTTGTTGGGGGCACCGGGTGTGGGTAAAGGCACACAAGCACAGTTCATTTGCCAGGCCTATGGGATTCCTCAAATCTCCACAGGCGATATGTTGCGCCAAGCGATTAAAGATCAGACGCCCTTAGGCTTGAAGGTCAAGGGCGTCATGGATCGTGGAGACCTGGTTACCGATGAGATCATCATTGACCTTGTCAAAGAAAGGCTCAGCGCTCCCGATTGTCAGTCAGGATTTTTATTCGATGGATTTCCGCGCACCATTCCTCAGGCCGAATCGTTGCGTGAAGCAGGCATCGAAATCGACCACGTGGTTGAAATCAATCTATCGGACCAAAAAATCATTGATCGACTCAGCGGTCGACGGGTGCATCCTGGCTCCGGTCGTATCTATCATCTTGTCTTTCAACCGCCCAAACATGAGGGCGTCGACGATGAGACAGGGGAGCCGCTCGTTCAGCGAGAAGACGATCTCGAAGAGACCATTAAGGAACGGCTGCGTGTCTATCACGCTCAGACAGCACCGTTGATCGATTTCTATAAGACCGAAATGCAGGCGGTCGATAGCGGCTACGGGGTAGTAGAGGGAGAAGGGACAACGGAGCAGATTCAGGTAGCGATTCAAAAATTACTGAGTGAACCCGGCGAGTAGGATCACTCATGCAAGGTTTAATTTTTAAGATCGTAAAATTCTTTGTACCCTCCTGGGCTCTTCCACCACGGACAGTGCTCGGTTCTCGTTGCGACAGGTGGTCTCTAAACTCAAAGGGACATGCCATCGGCTGTAAATATCAACAATTTGTTTTGAGATGAACTGCGTGAATGTCGGTTTAAGGTGAGCACGATTGCTCGTGTTATGTTCCATTTTCAACGATCGAATTCTTACTGTTTTTTTCTTTTTGAATGCGCACTAATACCGTATTTTTAGGTGAAACGAGCGGTTATTGAAGTTTAAAAAAGTTTTAAAAAAAGGTGTGCAAAGCATAGAGAATTTTCTAAACTTGACCCCAGCGCATCGATGTTACCCAGACTCTGCCTTTAGCTATGATTCAGAGTTATGCCGAGGAGATGCTTCATAGCTGAAACATTGAGCGAGTTAAAAAGGTAAAGTCATTAAAGGAGTACTAAACGTGGTCGCAAAAAAGAAACCTGCTGCTAAGAAGAAACCTGCTGCTAAAAAAGCTGCGCCTAAGAAAGCTGCTGCTAAGAAGGCTGCACCTAAGAAAGCTGCACCTAAGAAAGCTGCACCTAAGAAAGCTGCTGCTAAGAAAGCCGCCCCTAAGAAGGCTGCTGC
>CAJYBS010000013.1 GCA_913064795.1 uncultured Gammaproteobacteria bacterium | reverse complement strand
CCGGCAACGGTGAGTGCAATACCCGTCACATTTTCGGCGCCGGCTAAGTACAGTACTGCTTCTGCCATGTCATTACCCGATTGAGGCCGTCCCAGGGGAATCAACTCGGCGGAGCGATCCTCGAAGGCGATGGGCACCTCGCTGGCTGCATTGGTCTTCGGCATGAGGTGCTCTAGCCACATTGCGGTCCCGACAATGCCCGGGCAGATCGCGTTAACCCGAATTCCCTCCGGAGCAAGCTCCTGTGCCAGAGATTGGGTGATACCGATCGCAGCAAATTTTGAACCACAATAAGCCGCCATATTGGGAACACCTTTTTTGCCTGCGATCGAAGCTGTATTAACGATGCTCGGGTTTTCCGCCGTTTTCAAATGCGGGATTGCCGCCTGGGACATTAGAAAAATGCCCTTACTGTTCACTGCGAAAATTCGATCCCAAGCAGTTTCGCTGAAGGTCAGAATTGGTCCTGAATCGACGACCCCGGCGTTGTTGACCAATAAATTGAGCTGCCCAAAAGTTTCGATGGTTCGAGCCACCGCATTGGCGCAGGATTGGGCGAGTGTTACATCCAAATCACAAACGGCGACGCTGGGTTCATGACTGGCGCTCGTTGCAGTTGAGGAAAGTTTTTGATCAAGTCCCGTGGCATCGCCTAGATCGTAATTCCAATTTTGATCGCCTGGTAGATCAGCGGCCATGACCCGATAACCAGCAGTCAGTAATGCCTGAGCGATTGCAAGGCCAATGCCTCTGGCAGCCCCTGTGACTAAAGCGACCGGCGCAGTCATGGGAGATCACCGCTGAAAGCGGCATTGAGTTGGTCTCGCACAGACTGCAGTAAAGCGGCGCCATCGCTGCAGATTGGAGCGAGCTGCATCAAGATGTGAACTTGATCCGCCCATTCGGTCAGCGTGACAGTATTGCCTTGAGCCTCCAGGGCTTTCGCATAGGCGATGCCCTCGTCTCTCAAGGGGTCCAATTCACACACCCCGATGTAGGTTGGAGCAAGATTCGATAAATTCTCCATAAGAATCGGTGACAGGCGCCAATCGTCCGCTGGGCGGGGTATTTTGGATCCCGTAACCGTGTGGTGTGCAAAAAACCGCATGGTCTCAAGGGTCAGCAGTGGGCTCTCAGCATTTTCAGAGATTGAAGGATAGGAAAAAGTATCGGCATGGCCAGTGTAGGACCTCGCATCAGTGACGGGGTAGAGCAGGATCTGCAGGACCAGCGAAATATCTTCTTCCCGGGCCGAGATCGCTACAAAGGCGGCTAAGTTCCCTCCTGCGGAATCGCCGCCCACCGCTATTTTCATGGGATCAATGCTAAATTCTTGGGGATGGCGGGCGATATATCTAAGTGCATCGAGGCTATCAATATGTCCCGAAGGAAAAGGATGCTCTGGTGCTAGCCGATAGTCGACGCTGATGACTGTAATGCCTGACGACTGAGCCAGCTGCCGGCATTGATGATCGTGGGTCTCTAAGTCGCCAATGATCCAACCGCCGCCATGATAATAAACAAGGCAGGGGGCTGTTTCGCTGTTGTGATCTCGATAGATTCTAATCGGGATCTCGCCTTGGGAGCCGGTAATAGTCTGATCGATGACCGTGTCGATGGCCGGTCCTGGGCCCAGCGCTGCGGCAATGCCCCGGTACCCCGCTCGAGAGCCCTCGGGGGTTGGTTCAGGCGGGGGGCCAGGTGGTGCGGCGGCAGCGAGTTGAGACAGAAAAGCTGCGGTTTCATGATTAAGAGGCATGTCTGGCTCCTGGGAATGACGCCATCAGCATCGCTGAAGCGTTGACCCAGGTCAATCCAAGATGCGGGTTTGTCAGGCAACCCGTGAGATGGGCGACGCCACGCTGGTCTCGCTATTGGCAGCATCAGATTCGGCTGAGAAAACCAGAACGCCGTCCTCGATGGGTGCGCGCCGAATCATCTTCTTGTCAAGCTTGTAGTTTTGGGTATTGCACCAGGGGTCATTACCCTGCTTTGGGAATAGATGCATCATGCGGCGCATATAGCCTGCCGAGAAATCTTCGATCCAATCTCGTGTGGGCATATTGTCGTCTTCGGGCCGCAGCGTCGGAATCACCACGCTTTGATTTGAAGCGTCCATGTGATTGAGCAACCGGCAAACGTATTCTGCCGTCAGGTCGGCGCGCAGGGTCCACGAAGCGTTGATGTAGCCGAAGGTGTGGGCCATATTCGGAATGCCTGAATACATCATTCCTTTGTAAGTAAAGGTGTCTGGAAAGTTAATGGTTTGGCCATCAAGATCGAACTGAATGCCGGACATTACGGTCAACGTAATACCGGTTGCGGTCACAATGATGTCGGCTTCGATCTCTGTGCCGTCGGTCATGCGTAGGCCCGTCGTTGTCCAAGTATCAATATCGCCGGTCACGACGGTTGCATCGCCGTCGTTAATGGCTTGATAGAGATCACCATTGGGGATCAGGCACATGCGCTGATCCCAAGGATTGTAGCTCGGCGTAAAGTGTGCCTTGACCATCTCCTCGCCAAGGTTGGCGGTCGCCATTTGCAGAAGTTGTGCTTTGGTCTTCTCGGGCTGAGTGCGTGTTTGCCGATAAAAGTAACCACTGAGCGTTGTGTTTTTTAACCGCGTGATGGCATAGGCCCAGCGCTCCGGCAGCCAGCGCCTGAGGAGGTTAGCAATCTTGTCTTCAGCCGGTCGTGAGACAACGTAGGTTGGAGACCGCTGCACCATAGTGACTTTGGCGCCATTTTGAGTCATCGACGGCACCATCGTCATGGCGGTTGCGCCGCTGCCGATGACCACGACTCGCTTACCCCTGTAATCAAGATCTTCGGGCCAGAACTGAGGGTGCAAAACTTGGCCTTGATAGTCTGATTCGCCCCTAAACTCTGGGCGGTGGGGCTCGTCGTAGCTGTAGTAGCCGCCGCACATGAACAAAAAGTCCCCAGTGACAGAGGTGTTTGAACCATCTGGCAGAGCGCTGGTGACGATCCAGTGGCCCGCAGCCGAATCCCATGATGCGGATTGAACTTTGTGATCAAAACGGATGTGGCGACGAATGTCATACTCATCCGCTGTTTCGTTCACATACTTTCGGATCGAAGGGCCGTCCGCGATGGCCTTCGCTTCGGTCCAAGGTTTAAAGTTGTAACCCAAGGTGTGCATATCGCTGTCTGATCTGATGCCCGGATACCGGAAGAGGTCCCAAGTACCGCCAACGGATGCGCGGCCTTCAAGTAGGGTAAATGTTTTGTTCGGAGATTTTTTGATGAGATGCGCGGCAGCCCCGACGCCGGAAAGCCCAGCACCGACAATAATAACGTTGACATGATCCATAGATTCGCTCCCTTGAGATAGGCCGCAAGCCGAGACCTTCGCGTTTGACGGCTAAAGTGTAATGGGTTTCGCGTGCTTTGGGTATGTTGGGGATAACCTGCTTATCGCTACGAATCAGTGACTTGAATGGGCGCCTTAGACCTCCTAGGAGAATATCGACGGCTGGAGGTCGAAGAAATTGGTGATGAAAAATCTGGAGCACTGCTCGGGATCGACTTCCAGCTGGGCGACCATGTTAGTTTAGGTCTTGGCTACAACTTCACTGACTTCAATGATCGTCTGACGAATTTAGATTATGATTCAAAGGGTTGGTTTTTGAATCTTACCGGACGCTTGTAGAGGCTGCTGAGGTGTAAAAGAATCTTAGTGCCAGAGGACGTTTTTCGGCTTCAGGTCAAAGGCCCCTGGGTTGAGGGGGTAAAGAAGCTTTCTCCCGCTCACAGGAGGCCAAATCTCTTTCAAGCATAGGACACAGTGTGAAGGTGAATAACCAAGGGGCGTCGCCACCTCCTTATATAGTGCTGCTTACGATAGCAGTCATCCAGGGTCTGGCTTTACTGGCGCTGTACCAAGCTTACCAATATAAGGTTTGGCCGAGTCAGACCCCGGTTTTTGCCTATCCGCTGCTCGCCGTGACCGTACTCCTGCCGATCGGGTTGCAGCTTGCCTTAACCCACACCAATGTTCGATTACTCGTTCAACTCAGTATTGGCTGTAGCGTCTTGATCGCGCTACTGGCCGGTTATCTTGGATTTCAAGCCACACCCATCAATGCGTTTAAAACCGATGCGCTTAATGTCCGCGGATTGTTGGCCGGTGGCGTGGCCAGTTTTATCGCGCTGATTTTTGTTCAGCAGTTGAGTTCCGGAACGGAGCGGTCCTACGGACAACTGTTACTTTTTTCCTGGCGGAATCTTTTGATGGGCATTTTTGCAGCGCTGTTCGTCGGGCTGTTTTTCTTGATGCTGTTGCTGTGGTCTGCTTTGTTTGCACAGATTGGTATTGAGATCTTTAAGGACGTTTTTTTTGAAGCTTGGTTTTTGATACCCACGCTCACAATAGCCTTTAGTGTTGGGCTCGCCGTATTTAAGGAACTCACCGGTATTATCGACCAAATCTGGCGTTTGGTTCGAGCGCTGATTAGGCTGTTGCTGCCACTGATCTTGACGGTCTCCGTACTCTTTTCGGCGTCGCTGCCGTTTACTGGGCTCGACGTGCTTTGGGCGACGAATCTCGGCACAGCACTGCTCCTTGCGATTGCTTTCGTGGTTTTGTTTTATCTGAACATTGTCTATCAAGATGGTGTGAGCGATCATCCTTATCCGGAGCTAATCCATCGCTGGATTACGGTTTCTCTGCCGGTGGTGGTCATACTGTCTCTGCTAAGTTTGGTGGGCCTTTTTGCGCGGTTGGATCAATATGGTTGGACGGTGGCGCGTTTTTGGGCAGGCTTTATCTGGGTGTTCCTGACACTTTTTTCTGTGAGTTATACCTGGATGGTTTGGAAGCTGCGGTGGCGCTGGCCAGAAGGCTTATCGGCCTGCAACACGCGAATCGCTGTTTTAATGCTGGCTGGACTGGTGCTGGTCAATTCACCTTTGCTCGACTTTCGCAAGCTGTCCCTGGCCAGTCAAATGGCTCGCCTAGAGCGGGGTGATGTAACCCTTTATACCTTTGACTTTTTCTACGTCAGACAAGAGTTGGCAAGGCCTGGCTACCTAGCGATCGAGCAACTCAAAGCCTCTCTCGGTGACGACGATGCAGAACTGCTTGCCAAAATCGAAAGTCCAGCTCGCATAACCAATTCCAGCGCCAGCGCCTCATGGGTCTATCATCCTTCGGATCTGGTTTTGCCAGAGACTTTAGTCGATGCAATCACTGGGAGTAGCCTCAGCCCGTTATCTCCAGAACAGAGAGTGTCTGTTTTTGTTGTCAAAATTGACATGAACGAAGATGGCCGAAGCGACTATGCGTTTATTCCGCTCGAGGAGCGCGAGCTCTGGCGAGCAGCGGTGTATACGGAGCGTAGTGGCGCCTGGCACCCCAAGCCTTTGGTAGCGAATCAGGTCGTAAATGAGAACGGGGATCCGAGGGCTTGGACTGCTGAGAGGATCGATGACAGTGTGCCTCGGCTTAGAGACGCACCGTTCAAAGATTTGATCATTGGAGAGGCCGTTTTTCGGGCGAACTTTGAGATTGACCGCTGACCCTGTAGCTCGCAAAGATAAGGTTCTTGGCCCGCAAAAATGGACAGCAAACTGCTCTTATGGCAAGCGTGATGGTTACAGCACCCCGGATCTATCCGTGATCAGTCTTCCCCTCTTGATTCCAAAAGTCGTCCAGCAACTTTGGACCTAACGTGTCATCACGGGGTTGGTGTGGGTGAGATGCGGTGGCAAAACAGGCCGTCAACCCCTGCTCTTTTGATGAAAGGCTCTCTCGATGAAGAGCACTCTCGATGTAAACCTCTCTCGATGAAGACCACTTTCGATGAAAAGCTTTCTCGATGAAGGCTTGCTCGGTGAGGGGCTCGCTCAGTGAAGCGTTCTCTTGATATAGAGAACAGTTAAGATCAAACAGGGTCTTGATGAGCCTCAATGTTGTATTGTTCACAGTGAGTTCATTTGAAACAAGGAAATCATATGCAAGGCATCCTCGATACGCTCTATTCCGGTCTGCCTATCCTGTTAGGACACTTTAGTATCGCGATCTTGATGCTGGGTTTGGGCATTGTGCTGTATCTTGTGATCACGCCAGTCAATGAGTATCGGCTGATTCAACAAGGCAACCAGGCCGCGGCATTGACTTTAGGTTCGGCGATGCTGGGGATTACATTGCCGCTGGCAGCCGCTTTGGGTTCTAGCATTAATTTTTGGGACATTGTGATTTGGGGCTCGGTTGCGATTATTCTGCAATTGTTAGTGTTCTTCTTGCTAGATCTGATTTTGAGAGGACTGGCTGAACGAATTAAAAACGAGGAGATGAGCGCTGCGTTGATTTTAGGCGCGACTAAATTATCTGTGGCGCTGTTAAACGCGGCTGCCATTGGCTACTAAGGCAGGACCCGCATTGTCTTGCACCACCCCGGCAGTTTCTTTTTATTTTTCCGTGCTCCTGGCCTTGGCCGTCCTGTTGTGGGCCAGCGGGAGTCCAGCTGCTGATCCACGTTCACAAAGCGATGGGGATGAGGCCCAAGGTACAGCGTTTAAAATTGCCGACGGCGTTTGGCTCACCGCAAGGCATGTCGCCGTCAGCTGTAAGGCCATGACGATTGAGAACGGCGAAGCGCCGTTGCGGGTTGAGCGTTGGGTTCTGAATGCACAATCTGATATTGCTTTGTTACTGACGCAACCCGACATTGGCATTGCAGCCCTGAACTTTTCCCAGAGGCTGCCAGAAACCGGCGAAGTCGGTCTGATGCACGGCTATCCACAGAATCAAGGGTTTGACTTAAAGCAGCGCTATTTGGGCGAACGGTCACTGAGGGTCCCCGCCCGTGGCAAAAAAGTGAAGCATAAGGTCTCCTACTGGGCAGAAATAAAACGACACCCAAGATCGGCCCCGATCGATTTGGGCGGAGCAAGTGGGGCACCCGTTTTGGATTCAACCGGTGGTATTGTCGGGCTTCATATTGCCAGTATTCCTCGACGAGGTCGGACGTTCAGTGTTCCACCTGGACAGCTCAAGGCCTTTGTTCAATCAGAGGGCGTTGGGAAACCCGCGGCGCTGATTCAACTCCGGGAGGATCATGAAGCGGCGCTTGCTTGGTTGGTCAATGGAGCGGAATTACGTGCTTTCAAGACCATTGCACGGGTTCAGTGCCTTTTGGATGATGCGGGGTAGCTAGGGGCCCAAACCCTTAGCGCGCCGGGAAAGAGCGAAAACCAAAATTCGGGCACAACGGTGGGATGAGCCAAGAAAGTGCTGGTCAAAGCGGCAGTCAGTTTCAGGTGCTGCGGGACTCACTGAGGCGGGCTTCCAGCACTCAAAGCACTTCGATCAGGATCCCCTGATCAGCAGCGGTTTCAACAAGATTACTGCGCATCATCGCGATAGCGCTTGGATCCTCCCGTAGTTCGGCATCAAAGTGGGCGAGCCCTAAACCATTGATTAGCCGGTAGGCTTGATCCCCCGGAACGAGTTCTGAAGAAGGTTTCATTTTTGCTAACATCTCTTCCAACCCTTGGCGAGCCTCAGCCTCCATGCCTTCTGCCATGCCCGCCAACATCATCTGATAGCCATCATGCGTCTGCTCGATCGCATCGTTAAAATGGAAATGATCGGCATTTTGCAACACAACGGTTGACCTAGGCCCCGGGTGGCGTGTGTGGAGGTCCTGCATACCCTCAAGGGGTAAAATCGAATCCAGATCAGCGACGATCAATAGCGTTGGGACTGATCGTTTAAACTGAAAGTTTAACGAGGTCGCCATCACATTGGTTGGATCAAGGCGGGTCATGCCGCCTGCAGGGGCGAGGGGTAACGCGGCCTTGATTCGAGCATCGTTTTCTAGCGTCTTGAGGGTGGTCCATCCGCCAAAGCTGTGGCCCGCCATCCCGATGCGTTCAGAATCAATATCAAGGCCCGATTGACCGCTCAACATTGCGTCGATGACAAAGCTAGCATCTAAGGGTCTGCTCTGGATGAACCTGTCGATGACGTCAGCATCCCCCGCGGCACCTTCACCAGACAACATATCAGCAGTGGTGTTTCCAACATGGTCCATCGAGGCGACGACGTATCCGTGACTGGCCAGATGGGTATAAAGAAACGTAGATTGGCGTCTCTCGCCCCCAAAACCATGTGAGAAGACGATTAACGGAGAGCAGTCTGATCTAGGGTCAGCATTTTCGACGGCCTGCTGAAGAGTCATGCCCATCCCGGGGATCATCTCGAAACTGGCCTGAGTTTCTGGGGTAAGATCTTGTCCCTGGTAGTTCTCTGTCGCGGGATACCAAACATCGACCGGCATGGTGTGATTTCTAGCCTCGTCGGTCCAACTAAACTGCCGGGTACCCACCGGTTGCGGTCCACGATTAAAGGGATCGTATTTCGACATGTTGGCTCCGGGCTCTGTGTAATCAGAGTCTCACTATCCCATAGACTGCTTGGCCTTTGAAAGGGTGAGCAGGATTTATGCTTGAGGGCTACCCGTGCCAGATTAGCTCGCCCAACATTAAGACGACTTTGAATCCCATCGGAAGCATCCGAGCCGTTATGATGAGGCGCTCATCTGAAAGTGTGTTGTGGTTTGTTTCAGGAGTTTAGTTGAATGAACCCAGCACAAAGCGATTGGACGTGCCTATTGATAGTGGCCACTAAGATGATCATCAAGGTATTCTAATGACTCTTTCGAGTGCGTCTCGTCAGTTCTGCAGCTTTATGCCAGACATTCTCAAGCGCACTTATCGAGGATTAAAGTAAAGCTCTGGGACCTCATAAAATGACGCAAATCAATCAGCATTGGAATCTTGCCAGATCACCGGCTGCGGGCTGGCCTACGGACGGGGATTTTGCGTTCAATGAATCTCCCTTGCCTGATCCTAAGGAGGGTCAGGCACTGGTCAAAACGATTTATCTCTCGCTAGACCCTTATCAATGGGGTCGTCGCCGTAGTGGCGTTGAAACCGTCGGTGAGGTTTGTCACGGCAGGACGGTGTCTCAGGTTATAAAAACCCGCCATCCAACGTTTCGCGAGGGCGATATCATTTTTAATACGAATGGCTGGCAGAAATGGGGTCTTGTTGGGCAAGGGATTTCAGAATTTAACTATATGCACCCCCGGGTGATTGACCCTGAGCTTGCACCGATTTCAACGGCCATCGGTGTTCTTGGTATGTTGGGTTTGACCGCTTATGCGGGTCTCTATGTGCAGTGTCAGCCAAAGCGAGGTGACACGGTGGTTGTGTCTGCCGCCAGCGGCGGTGTTGGACAAAACGTGGTGCAAATCGCGAGACTCAAGGGTTGCAGAGTCATCGGCATCGCGGGTTCAGACGACAAATGTGCGTATGTTAAGCAAGTGCTTGGCGCAGATGACTGCATCAATCGAAAAGCCGAGCATTTTGAGACACTGCTGGCCGAGGCCTGTCCCGAAGGGATTGATATTTATTTTGAGAACGTTGGCGGGGCAGTATTCCAAGCTGTTTTGCCATTACTGAATCCATCCTCCCGAATCAGTCTTTGTGGTTTGATCTCTCAGTATGGTCACGACGATGCAGCCTCTAATCATGCGCGTTGGCAGCAGGCGGGGGCCGATGTTTTTGCCCAGCAGTCGGTGACCGTCCATGGTTTGTTCGTTGGTAATTTTGTGGACGACTATCAGGAGCAATTTTTGGAAGAAATGGGTGCTTGGGTTGCCAGTGGCCAGATCCAATATCGGGAAGATCGATGGCAGGGTTTAGAGAAAGCGCCCGTGGCATTTTCTGCCATGTTGAAGGGCGACAATTTTGGAAAGACAATGGTTCAAGTCGAAGAAGACCCTACGGTCTATTGAGTGTAGGGTCTTCGCTGATCCCTGAGGTTGCCTTAGCTTTGGGCTGCCCGAGTCGGCACTGTCTTTCGGTTTAAATCATCAAGGGTTTAAATCACCAAGGAACTCAGTGCTGGCTGGGTTCAAAAACCCCGATCGAAGCGTGTCATTCCAACGCGCCCCGGACGGGTTCAACCTCTGCCACCGACAAGAGTGACTCCACGCAATCGCGAATAGAAACATCGAGGGGTCGAAACTCCATGCCCAGGGTCTCTCTGATGCGATCATTGCGTAACTCGCAGCCTCCCCAGATCGCTCGGAACATGGCTTCTTTAGCTTGGACTTTCTCGGGCAGCGGGTCGTGAAGCTTTGCACCTGCGAATCCTAACTCTGGTAGAAGACGATCAATACTGGCGCAGACGTCCTCGACGTTTCGGGTGTCGGTGGACCAGGCAATGAAACGCTCTCCATTGACTACGTTGACGCTTTCAAGCATTCGGATGTGCGCCTCTGCGGTATCTCTGACGTCCACGGTGAACCAGGCGCGATAGGCGCCAATGACATTTTGTGTATATTCACCGAGCAACATGGTTTCTATATGATGCTGCCAGGGGCCGCCATTTTTTTGGTGGGCCGAGAGAATCGGTCCAACATTATCGCCAGGGCAACAGGTGATTGCATCCCAACGACCACTTGCTTCTGCTGCTTCAGCAAACACTCTCTCTGCGAGCACTTTGCCCATTGAGTAACCTTGCCCACGTTCTGGGGAGCGTCTCGGGTTCTGCTCATCGGGATAGCGATCCTCATAGAGAACCGGTCGGCGCACCAATTCTTGGATATCTTGCTCGGAAATTACCGCTGCAATACTCGAGGTGACCACGACTCGATTGACGGTCTCAGATTGGTTCACACTATTGATGATGTGATCGCAGACCTTTTTGACATAGTCTTGATCATCGTAAGTTGAGACGTGAGAAAGGTGCGCGACCCCCTGGCAGCCTTTGAATATCTCGTCAAAACATCCAGGTTCATCTAAGTTTGCCGCGTGTAGCGTCAGACGGCCTGAAGCGTATCCAGGCATCGATCTCAAAAAATCTGTTTTGCTGGCGTCGTTTGTGTCTCGAACGCAGGCTCGTACCCGATATCCCTCGTCGAGAAGCAGCCTCACGACCCAACCACCGATGAACCCCGCGCTACCGGTTACTGCAACTGTTCCGCCTTGTGGTATGGGTGCCATCGGGTTTCTCCTTTTTGGTCATGTGCCTTAAATAATGTGTTTTAGCCGTCGCCTCGCAAATCGCCTCGCAATAAGAGGCCACAGCGCATTATCGGACGAAGCGCAACCAATGACCTTGTGCAAAAGGGGAACGTTACTGTTCAGTGGTTTCGTTTTGCAGCAATCCCCAGTCATTGGGCATAAGGTTTGTCAGAGTCATTGGGTTTGGATGGCTCAATGGATTGAGTCCGCCGCCCCCAAGGAGTGATGAATGCAAAATCCGCTTCGTTACGAAATTCAAACCGCGTTACGGAATCATCTGCGACCTGAACGAGGAAAACAAGACCGTGGACGTCAATGTCAGGCAGCTGTAGGCTGTAGGGAGATAACAATGTCATGCGAAAGCCAGTGTTCGCTGCATCGACCTTGAGTTTGGGGTACTAGACGCGCAAGGGTTATTGGGGAAATCAACATTACATCAAGGCCCTCGGAGTGACCAATATGCAATTGATCGATGAGATCCCAAACGCCCTCAAAGAACCGGCGGTCCAGGCCCTTGCCTGGATAAATCACCTGGAAGGCACCGAGTTTGAACTGACAGGAGTCGTGGATGTTGATGTCGCGCTCAAGGCAGCGCCTGGAGAGACTTTCGAGATTGGCCTTGTCCTTTGCGACGGAGAAATTTGCGCTCGTGAACAGATTCGTGTGGTGCCTCAGAGCGATCATTTCAGTTTCAGTCGGGTCAATTCGGCCCCGCTTGAAATACCCGCACTGCTGGACCCACCCGAGGGGCTTCGTCAGAGCTGGCTGAACGAGGCGCTGGCAAAATATGAATTTGTCGTATTGCTCTTCTACCGTGGACTTTGGTGACCTCCCTGCCGCTTCGAGTTACGAAGCTATGACCAAAGCGGTGTCGCAGCTGAGACCCGTGCTGCCGGGGGCGAGGTGTTTGGCATCACTTCTGAACCTCAGAGCCTTGCGAGTGAAGCGGAATCTGCTTGGGATTTGAGTTTTCCGATTGTTGGAGATCCGCATCATGAAATTCGTGAAGCACTCTCGCAAAGAGGCTGGCTCGATGTTTTCTTCAATGAAGACTTTGGTCATTTGAGGAATCGAAGTTGGGCCAGTCACCCCAAGGGTTATTATCAGCCCGCTGTGATTGCCGTCGATCGCAGTCAACGAGTGCTTTATCGATGGCGTTGCGTTCCAAGGTACAGCAATATGAGCGGTGCGGGTGCGCGGCCTGAAGCGCGCTATACCCTTGATCAAATTGTTGAGGCCCAGGGCCAGGAAGGCGACGCGACCCTTGACCGAGAACCGTTGATGGGTGCTAACGAACTCAGTTGGTTAAAATTTCTTGTGCTGTTGACCGCCCACGGTTGGTTCTTAAGACCCAAAGTGTTTCCTTTATTGCGTGATGGAACCAAAGATAGCGTGACCCCGGGGGCCGCAATGCGGCGAGCCTATGTTTTTGCGGGTCTTTGGCTATTGGCACTGGCAATGTT
>CAJYBS010000012.1 GCA_913064795.1 uncultured Gammaproteobacteria bacterium | reverse complement strand
GGGCAAGTTCCTATTTTTTATTTTTATCATGTGCTTAAAAGGGTCTGCCATCGGGGCACTGGCAGCCCTGCCGGCTGCAATGGCTGCTGATGTGATTGATCTTGATACGGTCAAAACCGGAGAGCGCCGGGCTGGCGCTTATTTCTCGATCTGGAGCATGACCCGAAAGGCTTCCTACGCACTCGGCATCACCATCGGAACGGGCGCTGCGGTTCTTTTTGGATTTGATTCCCTGGCTGACCCCGTCAACAACCCGAATTCATCCGAATCCTTGTTGTGGCTTGCTTGTCTGTACTCAGTGATTCCCGCGATGTTTAAATTTGTTGCAATGCCGTTGCTCTGGAACTATCCCTTGACGGAAGCTCGATTGGCTGAAGTCCAAAAAGAAATTCAAGCTGAATCGGGATCAGCGCCTTCCCCGACGAAGAGCTGACCCTGAACGAAAGTCAGCCCTTGGTAATCATCGATCACAAGATTGGCCTCAGTGCGATCAACGTCGAGCAGGTAAGGGCTATCAATGCCGATCACAGTCATGCCTGCTGCTCTGGCGGCTTTGAAGCCGGTGATAGAGTCCTCAAATACGATGCAATCCGCCGCTGAAATCCCCAGTGCGTTGGCCGCTTCGACAAAAATTTCTGGATCGGGTTTGCTTCTTCTTACCTCATCGCCGCAAAGCGTTGTTGTAATTTTCTGGAGCCAAGGTTTTTGAGAGCGCTTGAGCTCGAACATTTCCCGGGAGGAACTGGTCGCAATGGCGATGGGAACATCCTGATCCAGAAGGCCTTCGATGAACCTCTCGGCGCCGGTGATCGGCTGCGCCGCCGGGAACAGTACTTTTAAAAAGACGCTACGCCGATCAAGAAATGTCTGTGCATCCATGGGCAGATCGTACTCTGAGACAGTCATATTGGCCGACTCCATCGCCTCGCGCCCAACGATGGTTCGCTTAAACTCTAGGGTAAAGCGCCGTCCTATTGGGTCCATGACGTTTTGGGTTGCCTCGGTATAGAGCGGTTCGGTATCCAGAAGCGTTCCGTCGAGGTCCAAAATAAAACCTTTGGGAGCCAGGGAGGTTGTCGACATGCTTGTCTCCGAAGTCAATGATCACCGTTAGTCGTGGCCGGGTTAGCTGTATCTCACGGTACAGTAATGGGGTTGGGGTGGGGAGGGATTCTACAGCGCTCGGCGGTCTTGAGAAAACGATTTTTACAGTGATGGACGCCTGAATCGACGGGCCGGCGATTTCTGAAAAACCTGACAAAGAAAGTTGTCGAGACGGGGGATATTTTTACGGAATTGATGGTCTATAGAGCGCGGTCCATAACCGGATTTGCAGGTGAGAGAATCTTTACTATGATACCCAGCGTGAGCTGGTAGGAACTATTTAAGGAGGTTGGATTGATCCAGGTCAATCAGTTAACAAAGCAGTTTGGTGGGGCCGCCGTGGTCAAAGATCTCTCTTTTGAAGTCGCTGCCGGAGCGGTCCTCGGCTTTTTGGGGCCTAATGGCGCCGGTAAATCAACAACGATGAAAATGCTAACCGGGTTTCTAGCGCCGTCTTCAGGGAGTGCGAAGATTAACGGTTTTGATATTCAGTCAGAACGTCAAGCAGCGCAGGCGGAAATCGGTTATCTACCCGAAGGCGCGCCGTGTTACGAGGAAATGACGGTGTATCGTTTTCTACACTTCATCGCAGAAATTAGGGGCTTTAGGGGCCGCGAAATTGCCCATTCAATTGATCGAGTGCTCGAGCGAGTGTCTTTGAACGCAGTTCTAGATCAAAGGATCGAGACGCTGTCAAAAGGGTTTAAGCGCCGGGTGGGATTGGCTCAAGCACTGATCCACGACCCCCGGGTTCTTATTCTCGATGAGCCCACAGATGGCCTTGACCCCAATCAGAAACACCAGGTTCGGGAGATGATTCGAAGTCTATCCGACGAAAAAATTGTCATTATCTCGACCCACATTCTTGAGGAAGTTTCGGCGGTGTGCAGCAGAGCAATGATTATTAACAAAGGCGAAATTGTCATGGACAATACGCCGGAGGCGTTGGCTGAGTTAGCGCCTGAGCATGAATCTATTAGCTTAATGATCCAGGATCTGGACCCTCAGGAAGTGGCGAGTGCCTTAAGCCTTTTGCCTGAATCTGATCGGGTGGTGTTAGACCCAGATGGCCGCGTGACTGTGTTTCCTAAATCCATCGGCAGCCCCCTGCTCGGCGCGGTGCAATCGCTGGTTGCGGCGCATGAGTGGCGAGTCGTTTCGATGGTTCAGCATCGGGGTCAGCTGGATGCTGTTTTTAGAGCGGCAACTGAAGGAGGCGCTGGATGAGCCATTTAGCGGTTATTTTTAAGCGAGAATTCGCGAGTTATTTCGTGACCCCCGTCGCTTACGTTTTTATCTTGGTTTTTTTGGTGCTCTCGAGTGCGTTCACGTTTTATCTCGGGCAGTTTTATGAGCGTGGTCAAGCCGATCTTCAACCCTTTTTTAACTTCCATCCATGGCTGTATTTGTTTTTGGTGCCCGCAGTGTCGATGAGACTGTGGTCAGAAGAACGAAAATCAGGCTCTATCGAGTTGCTGCTGACTTTACCGATTACGCTTTGGGAGGCGATCTTGGGTAAGTTTCTAGCAGCCTGGGCCTTCGGGGGCCTCGCGTTGATAGGGACTTTCCCAATCTGGCTCACCGTGGCCTATCTGGGAGAGCCGGACAACGGTGCCATTATGGGCAGCTATGTGGGCAGTTGGTTGATGGCTGGGGCATTTTTAGCCATTGGGTGCTGCATGTCTGCGTTAACCAAAAGCCAAATCATTGCCTTCATTCTCTCCGGTACAACCTGTCTCCTGTTTGTGCTCGCCGGATTTCCGTTGGTGCTGAATTTTTTTGAAGGCTGGGTGCCTGTAATGATGCTCGACTTGATCGCAGGTTTGAGTGTGATAGCGCACTTTACCTCCATTTCAAAAGGAGTCTTGGCGTTGACTGATCTGATTTATTTCGTGTCGATGATAATACTGTGGCTGTTTTTTACTCGGCTAATGCTGATCATCAAGTCAGCGGATTAGAGGGCCTTATGAACAATCTTGTTAAGTATTTTAGTGCTGTCGCCCTTGCATTGGTGACCTTCTCTGTGGTGATCCTGTTCAGTAGTACCTTTTTGAAAGGCGCTCGGGTCGACTTAACCGAACATCAATTGTTCACCTTGACCCAAGGCAGTCAAAACATCGTCGGAGACATCGAGGAGCCAATCCACCTTTATTTGTATTTTTCCGAATCGACGACCCGGGATTTGACCCAGCTTCGCACCTATGCGGATCGTGTGGGAACCTTACTCGAAGAATATGTGTCCCTCAGTCAAGGACAATTGATCCTGAGTCGCATTGACCCAGAGCCTTTTTCAGCCGCTGAGGACGACGCTGACCGCTATGGCCTCCAAAGCATTCCCGTCAACGGAGCCGGAGATACGCTGTATTTTGGTTTGGTCGGCAGCAATGCTCTGGATGATGTGGAAGTCATCGAGTTTTTCCAGCCGGACAAAGAGGTATTTCTCGAGTACGACATCAGCCAATTGTTGTATCGACTCAGTCATCCCAGTAAACCTCGAGTGGGCTTGCTTGCAGGTTTCCCAGTGCGCGATCGAGTCAACCCCCAGACCTTCAGCCCTGAGCCGGGTTGGCGGTCGATTGCTGAACTCGAACAAAACTTTGAGGTTGTTGAAATCGCTGCTGACGCGACAACGATCGATCAGGATTTGACAATGCTGCTCCTGATCCATCCAAAGACAGTGACCCCAGCGCTGCAGAAACAGATTCGGGAATTTCTTGCGCGGGGGGGCGCTTTACTCGCGTTTGTTGATCCCCTGGCGGAAATGGATGTCACCCAAACTGCGCCCATGATGCCCTCCTTGCCTGGCGGACAGAACTCCGACCTTAACTGGCTTACAGAGGCCTGGGGCGTCTCCCTGCGCGCCGATCAAATCTTAGCGGATGGACAGTTGGCGCTCAGCGTTACCGGGAGCGGCGGCGCACCTATCCGTCATCTTGGTATTCTGGGGCTGGGCCCCGGTCAGCTGAGTACGGATGAGGTGGTTACCAGTCAACTCGAGAGCATCAATGTTTCGACAGCGGGGATACTCGATATCGAGGAACCCAAGCTAGAGGTCACGACACTATTGATGTCCTCTGTTTTCTCAGCCGGCCTCGACGCGGGCCAATTTCAAGTTTTACAAGATCCAGAATCACTGCAGAAGACTTTCAGTCCGGGCAATGCAGCGTTACCGATCGCTGTTTCGATGCAAGGCGCTCTGCCCTTGGCAGATATCTTGGGTGAGCCCAGCGAGAGCACTGACCTGCGTAGGGTCAGCCTAACGTTGGTTGCGGATACGGATCTTTTATCTGATCGAATGTGGGTGCAGGTGCAAAACTTTTTTGGACAATCGATTGCTACCGCCTGGGCCGACAATGGAAGTTTTTTGATCAATGCTGTGGATTATCAGGCTGGGAGCGCTGACCTGATTAGCATACGCAGTCGTGGTCAATACACCCGGCCTTTCGAGGTAGTCCAGAATCTCAAGCGAGAAGCAGAAGCGCGGTACTTGGAAAGTGCAGATCAGTTACAATTGGAATTGGTCGAGACTGAACAACGTTTGAGTGAGCTGGAGTCTCAAAAGGTTGCCGAGGGTCAGCTCACGCTCAGCGCAGATCAAGAAGCCGCGTTGATTGAATTTCAGGACCGCAAACTGATGATTCGAAAACAACTGCGCGACGTCAGGCATCAACTTGATCAAGATATTGAAGACTTAGGGGCAACCCTGAAATTGCTGAACATCGCCGTGCTCCCACTGTTGATTACCTTGTTGTTGGGGCTGATTGTGGGAATGCGCCGGGCGAGGGGAGCAGGATCGTCATGACCCGTATACAAATTGCGGGTGCAGCGGTCATTGCTTTGATGGTGATCGCACTTGTCGTTGATGAGCGCTCAGCTTTGGATCAGTCCGGTGATCAGAGCCTCCTTCCCGGTTTAGCCGGGGAGTTAGCCAGCCTTGATCGTGTGCAAGTGCGCGGGCTGGATCATTCTGTTGAATTGGTCCGGCGGGACAATATCTGGCGGGTGGCTGAACGCTATGACTATCCTGCGAAATTTGAGCAGCTGTCGGACCTCCTCGATCAGCTCAGCCAGGCTAAGCTGATTGAGCGAAAAACCGCACGGGTTGAAAGTCACGACAGTCTTGATGTGGTGGTTGGGCCTCAAAGCCGTGGCCACCGAATCGTTTTCCCTGGGTTGGATCTTGAACCGTTGATCATTGGCAGGACTGCAACGCTTCGGTCGGGCACTTTCGTTCGCTTGGGTGAGGAGGCTCAGGTTTGGTTAGCGGATCAAACCGTCGAGATCACCGCCGACCCCGCGCTTTGGCTAGACAGTCAGATGTTAACCATACCCGAATCTCAAATCCTCAGTATGGCTGCTTTCGCTGGGCAGGGCGCTGCGCTATTTGAGGTCAATCGGGACCCGGCATCGGGTGAATTGAACCTGACTAATCTGCCCGAGGGTCGAACGCTTCGCTATGGAACGGCCTTAACGCCGAATTTCACCGTGATAGGCCAATTACAGTTTTTGGATGTGGCCCAGCGCGTTCCCTTGCGCTGGGAAGGCGCAGCCCGTCGGGTGTACCGTTTAGTTGATGGGCGTAGGGTGACGGTGCAGACGGCGGCTGATGCCGGAGACTTTTGGATACAGGTCCAAGTGGGTCAAGAGGACGAGCAGGTTGCTTCATTGGATGGGACGGATGTTTTCGTGAACATTACGGCGGTCCAGCAAGAAACCTTTGATTTCAAAGTTTCCCAGCGAACCTTCACCGATTTGACCGCTGATCTAGAGCAATTTTTGAAACCTTTGGAGGAGCCCTCTCAATGACTGCAGAGTCCTTGTTGGTGACCGAGCGTGATGGCGATATCTTGACGATGGTGCTGAATCGACCTCAGTCCATGAATGCCTTAAATACCGAGTTGATGTCGGCGATTGAATCCTGGGCTAGGTCCATGATCAATGATCCCGCGAGGGTTGTGATCATTCGTGGCGCGGGCAAGCATTTTTGCGCAGGAGCGGATTTGAAGCCTGGGGACCGTACGAAGCCTTCTTTGGTTCAGGGGCGACGCGATGCTCAGTTGGGTGGACGAATGTTGCGTGCCCTGGCTGAGATTCCCCAGGTGACGATTGCCGCCGTTCATGGCGCTGCTCTGGGCGGTGGTCTCTGTATTCCCACGGCTTGTGATTTTAGGATCGCTGCGGACGATGCCCTGGGCGGGTATCCCGAGGTTAATTTAGGGATGAATTTAATGTGGCATTCCGTCGGTTATTGCCTGCGGTTAGTGGGCCCTGCAAAAGCCAAGCGAATGATCATGCTGGGCGAACGCTTGGATGCGGAAACCCTCGAAAATTGGGGGTTGTGGGATGAGGTGGTGCCTCGAGCTGATCTCGAGCAGCGCAGCTTGGCGCTGGCTCAATCCTACGCGGCGCAACCGCCGATCGCAGTCCAAATGATCAAAGAAACGATCAATCAGGGCAGTGGCGCATTAGATCGAGCGATTTTGCATATGGATGCTGATCAGAATCTGCTCACGGCAGGTAGTCAGGATCGACAGCGGGCCATCGCAGCCTTTCTCTCGGGTGATCGCGTCGACTATATCGGCGATTAATCGACCTCAATGACCGCAAGGTCCTGGTCTTCCTCCACTGGGTCGCCCTCTGCGACGAGAATTTTCTGGATCCGGCCTTTGTACTCGGCCTCTACCGGAATTTCCATCTTCATGGATTCAAGAATCATCAGCTCGGCTTCAGCTTCGATGACAGCGCCCTCCTCAAAAAGGATCTTCCAGACGGTCCCCGTGATCTCAGACTTCAGGGTTTCAATAGCCATGTTATGTTTCCTTATGGGTCAAGGCAGTCGCTTGCTACTGGTCGAACATGATCACGTGACGCGCTTCCTCTCCAGTTTTTAGCGCATCAAGGGCGGTATTCACATCCTGAAGTTTAATGTGCTTGGAGATCATTTGATCGAGGTGAAGCTTGCCCCCCAAATAAAAATCAATGAATCGAGGCATGTCGATGCGGAATCGATTGGAACCCATATTCGAGCCTTGAATTTTCTTCTCCATGAGAAAATCTACACCATGCAGTTCGACCATCGTGCCGACAGGAATCATACCAATGACGGTCGCCGTGCCGCCGCTGGCGAGCATTTGAAAAGCCTGCTCGGCGGTCGCCTTTAGGCCAATGGCTTCAAAAGTATAGTCACAGCCGCCTTTTGTAAGTTCGATAACCTCGCCAACGGCATTGCCCGAGCTCGCATTAATCGTGTGCGTGGCGCCAACGGCCTTCGCCAGTTCGAGTTTACTATCGATCATATCGACTGCGATGACCATGCTCGCGCCTGCGATGGCGGCACCGTTGATGGCCGCGAGTCCAACGCCGCCGCATCCGATCACAGCCACAATCGAACCAGGTTCTACGCCGGCGGTATGAAAAACGGCGCCAACACCGGTGGTGGTCGAGCAGCCGATCAGTGCCGCGCGGTCCATGGGCATATCTTCCCTGATCTTAACCAAGGCGTGCTCGTGGATGAGCATCAATTCTGCAAAGGAAGACAAGTTAAGAAATTGATGGACCGTCTCACCACCAGAGCTCAGTCGAGGATCCTCTTCTGCGGTTCGAGAGACTTCCGGGCTTTGACAGAGAGACAGGTGGCCCGTGAGGCATTTATTACAATGGCCGCAAAAAGCCGATAAGCAGGTGATAACGTGATCGCCTTTCTTGACGTAGGTGACATCACTGCCGACTTGTTCGACGACACCAGCGCTCTCGTGCCCTAAAATAGTGGGCAGCATATAAGGATAAGAGCCGTCGAGAAAATGTAAGTCGCTATGACAAACGCCAGCAGCGACGGGGCGAACAAGGACTTCCCGCGGGCCAGGTTTGGAAATTTGGACCTCCTCGATTTCCATGGGCTTATTTTGTTCTCTTAAGACAGCTGCTTTCATGACGGACCTCGATACACGTTGTGGTTAAATTCCAAACGTTGAAACTATCATAAAAATTAGGCTGTGACTCATGAAAGTTGTGACACTTTATGAATAATCATCGGGGTGGCGAAATCCGCCGGGCGATCGTCGCGCTCGGCGCCAATTTAGGGGATCCCAGGCAACAGCTTTGCTCCGCGATGGCAGCGCTCAGAAGTCGCTTCGAGCAGGGTTTTAGCGCATCTCAAGTTTATCGAACCGCTCCGGTTGACATGTCGGCAGATGCTGGGGAATTTGCGAATGCGGTTGTGCGCTTTGATACCCCATTAGCCCCCCAGGACTTGATGGCCTTGCTTCAGAGTCTTGAGGAGTCCAGCGGACGACCCAAGGCGCACCTTAGGAACACGCCGAGAACACTAGATCTTGATTTGATTGCTCTGGGGGAGGTAAGGATGGTGACACCAGAGCTGACGTTGCCGCATCCTCGAGCAATCGATCGGCGGTTTGTGTTGATTCCGCTCATGGAGGTGGCTCCCGATTATCGATTTCCTGGAGAGACGCTGGATCTTGAAGCCCTGACCGAACGTGCACCCGAGCTCGATGTCAGGCTCTGGGATTAGATAATCATTGAGCTGTGCTCTGCCCAATACGGCGCTCTAAGCTGGCCTTTGTACAGTTTGCCAGTTGGATGGCGGGGCAATTTCTCTGAGACATCGATACTTCGAGGACACTTGACGTGAGACAGGTTTGCTCTGCAATAAGCCATCAGCGTCTCACCGACGGTCGCCTGTAGCGCCTTTGGATAGCTTGGATTGAGCTCGACGACCGCTTTAACGGATTCTCCAAATTCAGAATCGGGAATACCAAAAACTGCCGCATCGATCACAGCCTCGTGAGTCACCAGCAAGTCCTCAATCTCTTGAGGATAAATATTGATCCCACCTGAGATAATCATGAAGGACCGACGATCTTTGAGATAAAGATACCCGTCCTCGTCTAAATAGCCCATGTCTCCAAGGGTGGTATAACCCTGGGGTGACTGGGCAGCCGCAGTCTTCTCTGGATCTTTGTGATACGCGAAGGGTGTGCCCTTGGCGAAATAGACGCCGCCAATGCTGCCCGTTGGTAGGGGTCGATTGTCATCATCGAGAATATGGAGCTCTCCATGAAACGCTTTACCAACGCTGCCCGGGTGTTTTAGCCATTCTGCGCTGGTAATGGCTGTCGATCCGTTGGACTCGGTCCCAGAATAGTATTCGTAAAGGATCTCTCCCCACCAGTCGATCATCGCTTGCTTGATATCCACCGGGCAGGGCGCAGCGGCATGAATCGCATATCGAAGACTGCTGAGGTCAAATTGACCCTTGACGGCTTCGGGAAGCGCAAGCAATCGGTTGAACATTGTAGGCACCCATTGGCTGTGGGTGATGCGATGTTGCTGAATTAATTCTAAGGCGCTCAGGGCATCGAACTTAGGCATGATCACCGACATGCCGCCAAGCCTGGAGACCATCAAGTTGTAGCGCAGGGGCGCCGAATGGTAGAGGGGCGCGGTCGAAAGGTAGCGCGTTGTCGGATTGATGTCGTGGAGCGCAATCCTTTTTTCAATGAGCGGCTGGACGGTACCCACAGGGCTTAAAGCGAGATCAAACCGGACCCCCTTGGGTTGGCCCGTCGTCCCGGAGGAGTAAATCATCTCCGCGCCTTCACAAGCATCATGGCAGTCAGTGGTTGGATATTCAGCAATGACCTGATGCCAATTGGGAAATTGGCCGTTGTCGAGAATAATAATTTTTAGGTGTTTCGGTAACGCGAGCAGCTGCTGGTCGAGGAAAGTCTGTTTGGTAAAGAGAACTTTTGCCCCAGAATTTTCTAAGATGTAGCCGATTTCAGCCGCCTTAAACAGCGTGCTGATGGGTGTGTAATAGAGCCCGGAACGCTGGGCGGCCCACGCGATGGTAAGAAAACGTAAATCATTGTCCAAGAGGATGGCAATACCATCACGGGGCTTGAGGCCCTGGGCTTTCAGAAAATGTGCGGTTTGATTCGACTCTTGATCGAGGCTCAGGTAAGTGGTCTGTGATAGCCCATCACTGGAACAAAACGCGATCGCGTCGGGGCGAATTTGACTGTGAATGCCAGGGTGCATACCGTCGAAATTAGTCTTTGCTGCCGCCTTTTGGAGTGAAGGCGGGCATGGGGAAAGGAGCAACATTACCCTTCGCCTCAGTGATTTTACCGACGCCTTCCTTCGTTACTTCATCAATTCGAACAATTGCATGCATAGGAAGATAGCTGCGCTTGACGCCTTCGAATTCAGCTTTCAGTTTTTCCTCGCTGGGATCGACTAGCATCGCTGATCGCTCACCAAAGACCAATTCTTCAATCTCAATGAAACCGTAGAGATCGGATTGGTAAATTTGCCGTGCAAAGATCTCAAAAATTTGACCCTGATTGTAAAAAATCACTTTGTAGGTTGGCGGGGTAGACATAATTCAAAACTCAGGGTTGTGGTGCGGTCTGCCAAATACAAAGGGGGCAGGTTTTGTGGGCCAAGTATACCGCGAATGATGACGAATATCAGGGTCACCCTGGAACGAATTCAAGTCGCTAGTGGTTCGCGGCAGACCGGAATATAATAAGGGTCCGAAAAACGAATGCTGGTTTCCTTTGAGTCAACAACCCAAATTATTTATAAAAACCCATGGCTGCCAAATGAACGAGTATGACTCGACAAAAATGGCGGATCTATTGGGCGCTTCAGAGGGCTACACCCTCACCGACACCGAGGAAGAGGCGGATTTGCTGTTGCTGAATACCTGCTCGATTCGAGAAAAAGCCCAAGAAAAGGTATTCCATCAGCTGGGACGTTGGAAAAAATTAAAAGACAAAAACCCGAACCTTAAAATTGGTGTTGGGGGGTGCGTCGCCAGCCAAGAGGGCAGTGCGATATCTGCGCGAGCACCCTACGTTGATCTTATTTTTGGTCCACAGACGTTGCACAGGCTCCCTGATTTACTCAAATCCCAGTCGGAATCCTCCAGTCCAGTCATCGACATCAGTTTTCCCGAAATCGAAAAGTTTGATCGTTTACCGGAACCAAGCGTTGATGGACCTTCCGCTTTTGTCTCGATCATGGAGGGCTGCAGCAAGTACTGCACGTTTTGCGTGGTCCCGTACACCCGCGGTGAGGAAGTCAGCCGCCCCTTGGTGGATGTGGTTAGAGAAGTGGTCCAATTGGCAGACAAGGGCGTCAGAGAAGTCAACTTGCTCGGACAAAACGTCAATGCCTATCGCGGGGAGCTACAGGAAGAACAGGTCGCGGACCTGGCGTATTTGATCGCAACGGTCGCTGCCGTTCCAGGTATTGATCGTATCCGTTACACCACCTCGCACCCTGTGGAATTTACCGACAGCTTGATCGATCTTTATGGTGAGGTTCCTGAACTGGTCAGCCATCTCCATTTGCCGGTCCAGAGTGGGTCGGACCGAATTCTCGCAAAAATGAAGCGCGGTCACACGGTGCTTGAGTATAAATCGAAGATCCGTCGGTTGCGGCGTCTACGACCGGAGATCAGTTTATCATCGGATTTTATCATCGGCTTTCCTGGCGAAACAGACGAGGATTTTGCAGCGACCATGGCGCTGATTGAAGAGATCGGTTTCGATCATTCTTTTAGTTTTATCTATAGCGCGAGACCCGGCACCCCCGCGGCTGACCTACATGATGAAACGGACATGAGGGTCAAAAAAGAGCGATTATCGATATTACAAAGCCGTATTCTCCAACATGCGATGGGTATCAGTCGACGCATGGTTGGGACCGAGGAGGTCGTGTTGGTAACAGGAATCTCTAAGCGAGACCCCGGGCAACTCCAGGGCCGCACAGAAAACAACCGGGTGGTGAATTTTCAATCAGACCGTACTGACCTTATTGGACGATTCAGTCGAATAAGAATACTCGAGGCACTCCCTAACTCGTTGAGAGGGGAGTGGCTCACCTGCACCGATGAAGGAGCGTTATCTTGAGTGTTGAATTATTGCCCGGCGATCAACCGGATGCGCTGGTGAATAAGACGATCAAGCTGGAACCGAATAATTCTGAAAATCTTGCGGAACTCTGCGGTCCATTCGACCGAAACCTAAAACAGATCGAAGGCCGGCTTGGGGTAAAGATAAAAAACCGGGGTCATGAATTCGAAATCTCCGGCATGGCCACTAGAGTCAATGCCGCCCTAGAACTCTTGCGACACCTCTATCGCGAAGTTGGCAATGGAACGAAACTCCAGTCGGACACGCTGCATCTGTTTCTTCAGGAATCCGGTGTTGAGGCATTAACGGGTTCAAAAGATTCGGTGATGCAGCTGATCAAAACCCGAAAAAAGTCTATTAAACCGAGAGGGGAGAACCAGAACACTTACGTCGAGGCTATTCGAGGCCACGACATCAACTTCGGGATTGGTCCAGCGGGGACCGGTAAGACTTTTTTAGCCGTGGCTTGTGCGGTGGAAGCCTTCGAGCAGGAACGGGTGAGTCGAATTCTCCTTGTACGACCAGCGGTGGAGGCCGGAGAGAAGCTGGGGTTCTTGCCGGGGGACCTGAGCCAGAAGATCGACCCTTATTTGCGCCCATTGTATGACGCGCTTTACGAATTATTTGGATTTGAACGAGTCGAGAAATTAATTGAGAAGGGTTTCATTGAAGTTGCGCCGCTCGCCTACATGCGAGGGCGAACTCTGAATGACTCCTTCATTATTCTTGATGAAAGTCAAAACACGACGGTTGAGCAGATGAAAATGTTTCTAACGCGTATTGGATTTGGTTCAACCGTTGTTGTGACCGGTGATGTGACCCAAGTTGATTTGCCGCCTAGAACTCGTTCGGGCTTAAAACATGTGATCAATGTGCTTTCCTCGGTGAAGGGCCTTTCATTTACCCATTTCTCTTCGAGAGATGTGGTTCGGCATCCCTTGGTCCAGCGTATCGTTGAGGCTTATCAAGCCTTCGAGGATCCGGATGAGCGCAGCTAACCATTGCGCAGCCTAAGAAAAACAGGAGCACGTCGGTGCTGTCTTTGATCTTGATGAAGTACGGTCCACCCGATCGCCTCCTTGGCCACGAACCCGCGCAGAGTCTCGGCCATGAGAAGCGGGAAGTCGCCTGATGCCGTCGGATGGGGAGCGATCTGGCAATGACCGTTGATATGAACTCGCAGATTCCGGTCACGCTTGATTTTCAGCAGACCCATTTGTTGGAAGCGCAGCTGCTGAAAGAACCGCTCACTGTCGGTCCCCAGGG
>CAJYBS010000011.1 GCA_913064795.1 uncultured Gammaproteobacteria bacterium | reverse complement strand
AATTGGGGATCCTTATGGACGTCACTGAAATCTTAGAAGCGCTCAATCCCGAGCAGCGTGCTGCTGTTACAGCACCGCCCGGTAGCGCTTTAGTTCTGGCCGGGGCGGGTAGCGGTAAGACCCGTGTCTTAACCCAAAGAATCGCTTGGTTGGTCCAAACCGAGGGAATATCCCCCTTCGGGATCCTAGCAGTAACCTTTACGAATAAAGCTGCTGCGGAAATGCGAGCCCGTATCGAAGCCCATCTAAAGATGCCGCTTCGCGGGATGTGGGTGGGGACTTTTCACGGGCTAGCCCATCGGTTTTTACGGGCGCATTGGCAGGACGCTGGCCTTGACCAAAATTTCCAGATCATTGACGCCGACGATCAGCTTCGTTTGGTTAAACGGATTTTGAGTAACCTATCCATTGACGATAAAAAATGGCCAGCGAAGCAAGCCGTGTGGTGGATCAATGCCCAAAAAGATGAGGGCCTGAGATCAAACCATATACAAAATGATGGTGATCTATTTTTGGCGACGCATCTCAGTATTTATCGAGCCTACGAAGAAGCGTGCGACCGCGGTGGCATGGTTGATTTTGCGGAGCTATTGCTCAGAACTCACGAAACCCTGTTATCCCATAAAGCCCTACTCCAGCACTATCAGGATCGTTTTAAAGCCGTCTTGGTCGACGAATTTCAAGATACCAATGCTATTCAGTATGCATGGCTACGCATTATCACGGGTCAGGCGAATAAGCTGATGGTGGTGGGTGACGATGATCAATCGATCTACGGTTGGCGCGGCGCAAAGATCGAAAACATTCAGCGCTTTCAAGATGATTATCCTCAGGCGGTGATCTACCGTCTTGAGCAGAACTACCGCTCAACCGGCGCTATTTTAGGGGCTGCTAATGCGCTCATCGAAAACAATGATGATCGACTCGGAAAACAGTTGTGGACCGATTTAGGTGAGGGTGACCCTCTGTCTCTGTATGCGGCCTATAACGAAATCGATGAGGCGCGTTATATTGTTGAGCGAATTAAAACCTATTTTGAAGGGGGCCATCCCTATCAGGACTGCGCAATTCTGTATCGATCAAATGCTCAGTCACGGGTGTTAGAGGAAGCGCTGCTTCGATCTCAATTGCCGTACCGGATTTATGGCGGGCAACGATTTTTTGAGCGCGCTGAAATTCGGTCATCCTTGGCCTACTTGAAGTTGATCAGTCAGCGACAGAGCGATGCAGCTTTTGAGCGCGTGGTGAACTTACCGCCTCGAGGTATTGGGGATAAGTCTGTCCAAAAGATTAGGGACCGAGCCCGGGAAAACCAAGAATCCTTGTGGCAGGCGGCGTCAACCTTGATCTCAAGCGGTGAGTTAACTTCTCGGGCGACAACCGCGGTGAGCAGTTTTCTAAAATTGATCGACGATTTGGATGTTGCCACTGAGAATTTAGATCTTCCGCATATGGTGCAGGAAACGATTGACGCCGCAGGGCTCAAACCGTTTTATGAGCGTGAAGGGGGTGAGCGAGGGCAAGCCCGACTCGAGAATCTCGAAGAATTGATCGCTGCGGCTGAAACCTTTGATCCCGAGGACCTGCCGCTTTTTGATGATGGACCGCAGATCGAAATGACCTTGCTGGATGAATTTCTGAGCCATGCGTCTTTAGAGGCCGGTGAGGGCCGGGGCGAACCCAATCAGGATAGCGTGCAGATGATGACCATGCACAGCGCGAAAGGCCTTGAGTTTCCGGTGGTTTTTCTTGCGGGGATGGAGGAAGGGTTGTTCCCTCATCAAATGTCGGTGGATGAACCTGGCAGAATGGAGGAAGAGCGGCGTCTGTGTTACGTAGGCTTGACCCGAGCCATGCAAAAACTCCATCTAACTTATGCTGAAGCGAGGCGACTGAACGGCAGCGACCATTACAACCGGGCGTCTCGCTTTGTGCAGGAGATCCCAAACACCTTTGTCGAAGAGGTGCGTGCCCATGAGTCGATTGTTCGGCCCGCCTATGAAACAAGCCACACGGTCAAGCGTGTGTCCAGCGAGGTTGAGGGCACCAGTTTCGAGCTGGGCCAGAAAGTGGGTCATGCTAAATTTGGCGAGGGCGTGATCCTAAATTATGAAGGCCAAGGACAGCAAGCGCGTGTCCAGGTCAAGTTTGAAGAGGCGGGGACCAAATGGTTGATGTTGTCATTCGCAAAATGACAACACACCGAGGTGATCAGTACAATGAAAAAAAAAATCTTAATCTGGAGCAGCCTGCTCGCGATGCTCCTCGGTTGCAGTGCCGGTCCTGAAAACCCGTCCTCAGAAGCTTCAAGCCAATCTGAACCAGCCCAAACCTATCAATGGCGGTTGGTAACAACGTGGCCAAAAAATCTACCAGGTCTTGGGATGGCGCCTGAAAATATTGCGGACCGAATTCGAGTGATGAGCGATGGCCGGCTCGACATCAAGGTCTATGGCGCTGGTGAGGTGGTCCCGGCCCTTGAGACCTTCGAGGCAGTCTCTCAAGGCACTGTCCAAATGGGTCATGGCGCCTCGTATTACTGGCGCGGAAGCGTCCCGATCGCTCAATTCTTTACGGCGGTTCCGTTCGGACTCTCGGCTCAGGAGATGAATGGATGGCTCCTGCACGGGGGCGGCATGGCCCTATGGGAAGAGCTATACGCGCAGTATAACCTCGTGCCCGTTGTGGGGGGCAATACGGGAGTGCAGATGGCCGGTTGGTTTAATAAGGAAATTAATTCGCTGTCGGACTTACAGGGCGTCAAAATGCGCATCCCCGGGTTTGGCGGAGAAGTGTTCGAGGCCGCTGGCGGTACGGCGGTCAACATTCCTGCGGGTGAAATATTTACCAGTCTACAAACGGGTGTGATTGACGCCGCGGAGTGGGTAGGCCCGTTTAACGATTTAGTCCTAGGGTTTCATCAAGTGGCAAAGTACTACTACTATCCGGGATGGCAAGAGCCGGGCCCGACTCTTGAACTGATTGTCAACAAAGAGGCCTTTGATGCGCTGCCCAGCGATCTACAAGCCATCGTTCGTAGCGCTTCACAAGCAGTCAACAGTGATGTTCTGTCGGAATACACGGCTCGAAATAATCGTGCGCTAAAAGAATTGGTTGAGCAGCATGCCGTCGAGGTGCGTCGTTTGCCCAATGATGTACTGGCGCAGCTCAAGAACATTTCTGATCAGCGTGTGGCGGCGCTTGTGGGAGATGACCCTCTGAATCAGCGTATTTTTGAGTCTTATCAGAATTATCGCAGTGGTGTTATGGATTACAACGAGCTTTCAGAACGCGCCTTTTTGAACGTGCGTGCACAGCTCGAGGGTTATGATCCATAAAATTGCTCGGGCAGCCAGGTCGCTATCCACGGTTGCCAGGCCAGAAGGAACAACAGTAACAGTTGAATTGCGATAAAGGGCAGGACGCCGCGATAGATATGGAGGGTCGTGATCTCGATCGGGGCAACGCCGCGCAGATAAAATAATGCGAATCCAAAAGGCGGGGTAAGAAACGAGGTTTGTAGATTGATTGCAATCATAATGCCCAGCCAAATCGGGTCAACTCCGAGCGCCATAAGGATAGGACCGACGATGGGCACCACCACAAATGTGATTTCGATGAAGTCCAAGATAAATCCCAGGAGAAAGATGACCACCATGGTGATGATCACGGCGCCCGTAACCCCGCCAGGCATTTGATCAAAAAGATGGGCCACGGCCTCGTCCCCGCCATAACCTCGAAAAACCAATGAGAATAAAGAGGCGCCGATCAAAATAAAAAAGACCATTCCTGCGGTCTCGGTGGTCGCGATCAAACCAGACTGTAGGTCTTCCAGGCTTAAACTTTTCCGTAGGAGTGCCAGGCTGAGCGCCCCCAGAGCACCGATCCCCGCAGCCTCTGTGGGGGTTGCTGCGCCAACAACGATCGAACCCAAAACTAGAGCGATCAAAACAAGCGGTGGCATCGCGCTCCTGATGAGCTTTAGGAACGTTACTTTAGGCAGATTGGCTGGGGGCGCGAGGCTGGGTTTTGTGAGGGCGATGGCCAGCATGAACAGGCAATACAGGCCGACTAAAATCAATCCGGGTAGCATCGCTCCGGCAAATAAATCGCCGACAGAAATTGATCTCGGATTAAAGACACCGAGACTGAGTTGAGATTGTTGATAAGCGCTGCTAATCACGTCGCCCAAAAGCACCAGCGCAATCGAAGGTGGGATAATTTGACCGAGGGTGCCGGTTGCGCAAATGGTTCCTGAGGCAAGGGCTGGGTGATAGCCGGCGCGCAACATGGTCGGCAGCGCCATTAATCCCATGGTGACGACTGTTGCTCCAACGATGCCGGTGCTGGCGGCCATGAGCATGCCGACAAGACAAACGGCGAGACCGAGCCCCCCGGGCATGCCTGAAAAGGCACGGGTCATTGCATCAAGCAAGTCCTCTGCGATCTTAGAGCGCTCTAGAATGACGCCCATCAATACGAATAGCGGTACAGCGATCAGAGTTTCATTGGTCATAATGCCAAACAGGCGATTTGGCATTGCATACAGGAACGCAAGATCAAAATGGCCCCCGACAGCGCCGATCAAGGCGGCAATCAAGGCCGTTCCGGCCAAGGTGAGCGCGACGGGATAACCCAAAAGAAGAAATCCGAAGACCGCGACGAACATTAGGAGTGCAGCAATTCCCATATCAGCTTCGGAGGGCCTCGATGGCCTTGAGGGTTTGTGAGATACCTTGCATCAGGAGCAGCAGTGCCATTACTGGAATGAGGGTTTTTAGCGCAAACACCCCGGGTAGTCCCCCCGGCGCGCTGGAGGACTCGAGCACTGACCAGGAGAAGCTGACATAGGAAAAACTGGTTACCAAAAACAAAACGGCAACAGGTAACAAAAACAAGGCAAACCCTAAGATTTCAATCCAGTGCTTTTGACGGGTCCCCAGTCTTCGATGAATGACATCCACGCGGACGTGCGCATTGTTTTTGAGGGCAAATCCAATGGCCAACATGATGAGGGCGCCATGCAGATAGACGATGGTCTCTTGTAAAGGAATTGACCCCAAATTTAAAAAGTAACGAAAAACAACGACGATTGCAGTGATGATCACCATGATCAAAGCGAACCAACTCACAGAAATCCCTATGGCCGAGGAGAGTTGGTCGACAGTTTGATGGATAAGTTTCATGATTGAAGCACCAGCAGTTCGACCAAAACAGAAAGGAAAAGGACGCCGCCGACCCACTGGTTATGGCGAAAGGCCATAAAGCATCCGTCTCGACTTCGATCGCGAATGAGCCACTGCTGGTAGAGCAAGAGACAAGCAATCAAACCAATGAAACCGTCATAGACGGGACTGAATCCGATCTGATGACCCATGAGCCAAAGCAGGGCGACAAACAAGCCTTGGAGCACGCCAATCATTAAACGGTCCAGCTCTCCAAATAAAATAGCCGTAGATTTGACGCCGATCAAAAGATCGTCGTCCCGATCAACCATGGCGTATTCGGTGTCGTAGGCGACAACCCACACTAGGTTGGCGAGGAATAATAATCCCGCAGATTCGCTTAATGCGCCTGTAACTGCGGTGAAGGCCATCGGGATCCCAAACGAGAAGGCGATACCGAGAACTACCTGAGGTAAATGTGTAAAACGCTTCATGAGGGGGTAGATACCCGCAAAGACGACAGCGATGGTGCTGAGCAAAACGGTTGCAAGGTTCGTCGTGAGCACGAGCGCAAGCGCGAGGAGCAAAAATATCGCCATAAGCTTGAGGGCATCTTTGACTTCAAGCCGCCCCTCGGCAAAGGGACGCGCCTTGGTTCGTTTAACCAGAGGATCAAATTTTCGATCCGAAACATCATTGATGATGCAACCTGCCGACCGGGTCAAAAAGGTTCCTAAAACAAAAACCAAGACAAGATGCCAACCAGGCCACCCTTCAGCTGCGATCCAAAGGGCAGTTAACGTCGGCCACAACAACAATAATGTGCCAACGGGCTTGTCGAGTCGTGACACCTCAAGCAGTGCTCGCACCTGAGGTTGTTGAAGAAAGGTTAAGACCATTGGAAGATATGCAGCCGAGGGCGTAAATGCGATAGTATACGACGCTGAGCGAGCAGGCGAGATAGTATTTTCGCCGGCATCACTCACAATTCCTTTAATTATAAAGATGTGATGTTATGAAAAAGTGGCAGTGTATTGTTTGTGGATTCATCTATGATGAGGCCGAGGGTTTGGAAGAAGAAGGCATTGCGCCGGGTACCGCCTGGGATGATATTCCAGAGGACGGGGTCTGCCCGGAATGCGGTGTGGGCAAAGCTGATTTTGAGATGATTGAAATTGATTAGGGTCTGCCTGTCATAGGCCCCACAAACTGAGAGCGCGCCATGGATCGAGCAAAGCTTACCCGCAATATTCTCATCGGCATGGTGGCCGGTTTTCTTTTGGGTTCGTTGATCCACTTCGCTGAATTCAATCCGGACAGTATTGTCTCTAGTTTCATAGTGGGCGGTGTTTTTTACGTTGGCGGTCAGGTTTTCATCGCGAGTTTAAAACTTTTAGTTGTGCCGCTGGTTTTCGTCTCTCTTGTCTGTGGAGCGGGGAATTTAGCCGGTAATAACAACATGGGAGCCATTGGCCTTAAGACCGTGGGTCTCTACCTGTTCACCACGGCTGCTGCAATCGTCATGGCGCTTGGCGTCGCCAATGTGCTCAATCCTGGGCTCGGGATCAATCTTGCCGAGGGATCCTCATTCGCTGCCAAGGAAAGTCCTTCCCTAGTCCAAGTGATTATCAACATTTTTCCAAGTAACCCCATTAAAGCGATGGCCGAAGGCAATATGCTGCAGATCATTGTTTTTGCGATTTTGCTGGGCATAGCAATGACCCGAGCGGGTGAGCATGGGACAAATCTTCGTGCCTCGATGGCACGCTGGAATGAGGTCATCATGCAGCTTGTTTTGATGCTGATGCAGGCCGCCCCGGTTGGCGTTTTTTGTCTGATGGTGACGCTATTTGCAAAGCTCGGTTATGGCGCGATCAATGATCTAATCACCTACTTTGTCTGTGTTTTGTTGGTCTTAGCGCTGCATTTTTCGTTGACCTATTCGATCCTGATTCGCGTTCTAGTCGGAGTCAACCCGTTGACTTTTTATCGGCGAATGCTGCCGGTCATGGCCTTCGGTTTTAGTACGTCATCCAGTGGCGCGACCTTGCCTGTGACGCTTGAGACGGTAGAGAAACGGCTTGGGGTTGATAAGGGCGTGGGCAGTTTTGTAATTCCCTTGGGCGCCACCATTAACATGGACGGCACGGCGATTATGCAGGGTGTGGCAACCGTGTTTATCGCACAAGCTTACAACGTTGATATTGGAATGGCCGGTTATTTGATGGTGATTTTAACGGCTACGATGGCGTCTATTGGCACGGCTGGGGTTCCCGGGGTTGGGTTGATTACCCTTGCCCTGGTATTGACTCAAGTAGGCCTCCCGGTTGAGGGCATTGCGTTAATTATTGGCGTTGATCGCCTGTTAGATATGTCGAGAACGGTCGTGAATGTTGTGGGTGATGCGACGGTAGCCAGTGTCGTGGCGAGATCTGAAGATGGTTTTGATGATGCTGTGTTCAATCAAGAGACAACCACCTAGTTAAGCCTGTTGGTAGTGTTCGACAGTGCCAATCCAACGACTGATCAAAGCTTCTGCTTGCTCTTCTTGTTGGGATGCGAGTGTCTGCGCAATGCGATGGGCTTGAGGCAGTAGGTCATCGTCCCTCGCAAGGTCTGCGATTTTAAAGGCGACTTCTCCGGATTGCCGTTCCCCAAGGACATCGCCAGGTCCACGAATCGCCAGGTCTTGCTCCGCAATATGAAAACCATCTTGAGAGTCGCGCATTACGCCTAGACGCTGTTTTGAGAGCTGCCCAAGGGGGGGTTGGTAGAGCAAAAGACAATAACTTTCTTTGGCGCCCCTGCCGATTCGGCCCCTTAATTGGTGCAATTGCGTCAAACCCAGTCGTTCTGCATTTTCGATCACCATAAAACTGGCATTGGGCACATCGACCCCGACTTCGATAACTGTGGTGGCGACTAGAATTTGCGTGTGCCCTGCCTTGAAATCAGTCATGACTTGTTGCTTGTCAGCGTTGGACATCTTCCCGTGGATCAGTTCTACGGCGAGGTCGGGTAGTTCTCGTCTGAGTTCTTCAAGTAGGGTTTCTGCAGCCTGGGCATTCAAGGTTTCAGAGGGGGGGATGGGCGTGCAAGGCCAGGGGGCTTGGGCAGCCTGACGGCAGGCATCCGTCAGCCGCTCCATGACGCTTTGCCTTTTATTATTTGCGAGCACCCGGGTTTCGATGGGGGTACGTCCTGGGGGCAGTTCGTCGATGATTGAACAGTCCATGTTGGCATAGAGCGTCATCGTCAGTGTGCGAGGTATTGGGGTCGCGGTCATGATCAGTTGATGAGGTGTTGATTGGTTTTCGCGACCTTTATCCCGCAAAGCCATCCGTTGATGAACCCCAAAGCGATGCTGCTCATCAATGATTATGAGCCCTAACCGTGAAAATTCGACGCCTTCTTGGAAAAGTGCATGGGTGCCGATGACCATCTCGGTCTCACCCCGATTGAGCGCGTCGAGATGGGTCTTACGGACACTGGCTTTTAGGCTTCCGGTGATTAAACGCGGGACCATACCCAATGGCTGGAGCCATTGCTCGAAGGTTTGATGGTGTTGTGCCGCTAAGATTTCAGTCGGTGCCATCAAGGCCACTTGTTGGCCACTGGTGATTGCAACCAGTGCACTAAACGCTGCAACTACGGTTTTACCCGATCCAACATCACCTTGTACAAGCCTCAGCATAGGGGTCTTGGATCCCAGATCTTGGAAAATTTCCTCGATCACCCGGGCTTGGGCGGCTGTCAGTTGAAAACCCAGCTGCCGATGAAAGGCATCCATTTGGCTCTGATCAGGAATAAGGCTGGGCGCCGACCGCATAGAGAGTTGGGCTTTTATTTTTACGAGGCCTAGTTGGTAGGCGGTGAGTTCCTCAAGCGCCAGGGTTCTTTGACAGGGATCTAATCCAGCCAATAACTGCATGACATCAACGTCTTCTGGCGGCGCATGCAGGTGTTTTAGACAGGTCATTAAATCGGGATAGGCGCTATTGGGAATTAAGGGTGGTAGGCCCTCCGTGAGTATGGGCAGTGATAACGCTTGTGTGATGGTTCGTCGAATAAAGTTCTGAGTGATACCGTCTGTGGCGGGATAAACGGGTGTCAGGGTTTTGCTGAGCGGCGCTGTTGCAGAAAGAGAATATTCGGGATGGTAGAGTTCAAGACCGGACGCTCCCCGACGCGGCGCGCCATAGCACCGTAATCTGGGCTTGGCTTCAAGGCCTTTTTGTTGTGCTTTAGAGAAGTGAAAGAACCGCAATGTGAGTTGCCCAGAGGTATCACGAAGCGTGACCACCAGACTGCGTCGTCTTCCAAATTGCACCGCCACTTGCACGACGTCTCCTTCGATCACAGCGCCTTGTTCAACGTTGAGTGCGGCGATCGGTGTGATACGGGTGCGATCCTCGTAGCGGTGAGGAAGATGCAGCAATAGATCTTGAATCGTGTGGATACCCAGACGATTGAGCTTCTGGCTCTGAGCTGGACCAATGCCCTTTAAGGTTCGGATGTCCGTTTGACGCAGGGCGTCAGCCATCAGCTTTGGCCAATATCGCGTCAATCTCAATTCGAGCCCCTTTGGGCAAGGCATTGACGCCAATGGTGGTTCTAGCAGGGTAAGGTTGTTTGAGGCTTTGCTGGAGTAATTGATTAACCGCATCGAAGTCGCCCAGATCGACGAGGTAGATGGTTAATTTTAACAAACGGCTCAGAGGCGTCTTGGCTGATTCGGCGATCGCTGCCAGATTGAGTAGGATTTGTTGAGTTTGATTTAAAACATCAGGGCCGACTAATGTGCCCGCTTTGGGATCCAGTCCAAGTTGACCGCTGATAAAGATTAGGCCATTAAATTGCACGCCCTGGGAATAAGGGCCTATGGCAGCGGGGGCATTTGGGGTTGAGATTTCGGTGAGCGAGGTTGTCACTAGCTTCTGACTCGAAGGATTTTATTAATGTTGTGGATATGACGAATTTTACGGATGACCCGAGCAAGATGAACTCGATCGCTCACATTGATGACCAGATTGACGGTTGCAAGGTGTGCATCGCGTTCGATAATGCTGATGCGATCGATATTTGCATCGGCGCCAGTAATCGTTGAAGCGAGCACTGCAATCAGTCCTTTTTCGTGTTCGAGTTCAGCCCGCAGTTCGACCGCAAACTCCTGATCAAGTTGATCCTCCCAGCGGACAGCCATCATTTCTTCGGGCTTCTCTCTGAGTTCGCTCATGTTTTTGCAGGATTCAAGATGAATCACAATGCCCCGCCCGGCGCTGAGGTGTCCGATGATGGGGTCCCCAGGAATAGGACGGCAACAGCGTGCGTAGTTAACAACCAATCCCTCGGTTCCTTTGATCGATAAGGGGCCTTGAGCGTCTCCAGTGCTGTGCTCGGGTGTCCCAGGCTGATCCTCTACTAACCGCCTTGCGACCACACTTGCCATTTGGTTGCCTAGGCCGATTTCTGCAAGCAGGTCATCAAAGTGTGTCAATTTGGCTCTTTCGACCACGCTTGTCATTGCGCTTTCACTGACCAGGTCGAGACGACGATTTAAGGTGGCCAGTGCACGATCAATCAGTCTTCGGCCTAGGATGATCGATTCATTGAGTTGCTGCTCCTTCAAAGCATTTCTGATCCCGCTGCGGGCCTTTCCAGTGACGATAAAGCTCAGCCAAGCAGGATTGGGCAAAGCCCCTGAAGCTCTGATGATCTCAACGGTCTGACCGCTCTCTAAAGCAGTACTCAAGGGCGCTAAGCGGCGATCGATTCTGCAGGCTACGCAGGAATTTCCGATGTCTGTGTGGACAGCGTAGGCAAAATCGATCGCGGTCGAACCTTGTGGCAACTCGTAGATTTCCCCCATCGGACTAAAGATATACACCTCATCCGGGAACAAGTCGATTTTAACATTCTCGATAAATTCGAGAGAGTTGCCTGCGCTCTGCTGCAGTTCGAGCAGGCCTTGCATCCATTCCCGGGCCCGTTTGTGGCCGGGGGAGGCCGCTGTGTCTTGGCTCTTATAGAGCCAGTGTCCGGCGATCCCGCGATTGGCAAACTCTTCCATCTCATGGGTTCGAATTTGTATTTCAATGGGCAGCCCGTGCATCCCGAACAGCGTCGTATGAAGAGATTGATAGCCGTTCGCCTTGGGGATCGCAATATAATCTTTGAACCGACCCGCGACGGGTTTGTAGAGGTTATGAACTGCGCCCAATGTTCGGTAGCAGGTATCAACGTCATCAACGATGATTCTGAACGCGTAGACGTCCATGATTTCGGTAAAGGATCGGCGTTTAGCGCGCATCTTGTCGTAGATGCTGTAGAGATGCTTCTCTCGCCCAAAGACTTCAGCACCGAGTTGATCTCGATCAAGGCAAGCCTCAATCGACTTCAGGATCTTACCCACCACCTCTTTACGGTTGCCTCGAGCGCGTCGCACGGCTTTTTCAATCATGCTGGACCGAAGTGGGTACAATGCTCTAAAGCCTAATTCTTCGAATTCGACACGAATCTGATTCATACCGAGCCTGAGCGCGATCGGAGCGTAAATTTCTAGGGTCTCCTTAGCGATGCGGCGCCTTTTTTCTGGCGCCAAATAACCCAATGTGCGCATGTTGTGGAGTCGGTCCGCGAGTTTGACCAGAATGACTCGAATGTCTTTGGCCATCGCCAGAGTCATTTTTTGAAAATTTTCCGCTTGGGCTTCGGCCCGGGAGTGGAACATGCTGCTCAATTTACTGACGCCGTCCACCAATTCCGCGACCTCTTTGTCAAATTCCGAGCCGATTTGATGCTTGGGAACCCCGGTATCTTCGATCACATCATGGAGCAGCGCCGCCATCAAACACTGATGGTCCATACGCATTTCGGCGAGGATGGCCGCGACAGCCAACGGATGGTTGATGTAGGGTTCGCCGGACTTCCTAAACTGGCCTTCGTGGGCAACTTCCGCGAATTCAAACGCCCGCACGACGTGATCAACCTGATTTTGATCAAGATATTGGGTGAGTTGGGTGGCAAGCGCATCGATGGTCTGCATCAGATGACTATACCAACGATTTATAGAAATTGAAGGTAGTCTTCAGATTTAGACGAGAAAAATTGGAAATAAAGCCGTGGACTCGTGGGCCAGAGGGTCTTTAGAACTCGGGATCGGGTGCTCGGTCAAACGTTTCGGCGAGGAGTTCCATCGACATGGGCTCGAAATCCTCTTTGGGCTTCTCAGTGAGAATGTCAGGGCCAACCAGGCCATCGGCGATTTCCCGCAATGCCAAAACTGTCGGCTTGTCGTTTTCAACCGGAACCATTGGATCTTTCCCTTCCGTTGCCAGTTGTCGCGCACGCTTGCTGGCGACCATAACAAGCTCAAAGCGGTTATCGACGTTTTCCAAACAATCTTCTACGGTAACTCGGGCCATAGGGCGCTCCTTGATCAGGGTCGAGGTGTAAGTTCGGCGGCTAACTTTGCCGGGGAGCGCATTCTATCGGTAAAAAGATCGCCCCGCAACACGCCAGATTTTATTCGTTAGTGGCTGTTAACTGATCGATTAAAGCCTGATGGCGCTGGGATTGTCTCACCCGGGTAAATTCCGCCGCATCATCGAAGACGATTGTCTCCAGGCCTGCCAGCGCCTCCTCAAAATTGTCGTTGATCAGGAGATAATCAAAGTGGATACATTGCGCAATCTCGGTGAGCGCCCCAGCATGGCGTCGCTCTACGGTCGCCGCATCGTCTTGACCCCGGTTGATAAGCCGTTCTCGTAAGCTGTTGAGTGACGGTGGCAGGATAAAGACGAGCCTTGCCTGGGGCATTTTTGCTTTAACCTGTAGCGCGCCTTGCCAATCGATTTCGAGAATCATTTGCTGTCCAGCGGCGGTAATGCGCTCCATTTCTTGCAGACTGGTTCCATAAAGATTGTCAAAGACTTCGGCATGCTCGATAAATTGCCCTTGATCGACTAGCGCTAAAAATTCTGAACGATCAACAAAAAAGTAGTTTTCACCATCGGTTTCGTTGGCTCTTTTGGTCCTGGTTGTGTGTGAGATACTGACGGCAGCGTCAGAATGTTGGGATAAAAGGGCGCTGACGAGGCTGGTTTTACCCGTACCTGAGGCGGCTGCGATAACGAAGACGTTGCCGCGTTTTGAAGAATGCTTTGAACCCATCAGAAATCCCGCTGATAAGAAGGCGTGATGAAAGAGCCGGAGATACTAAAAGATGCGCGGCGTGCTTGCAATTGTCAGCTCAGGGATGCTTTTGATTATTCTAGATTTTGGATCTGCTCGCGCATCTGCTCGATGGCAACCTTAAGCTCAACCGCCGAAAAGGTAGATTCGGCGGCGATCGATTTGGACGCCAATGTATTGGCCTCACGGTTGAGCTCCTGCATGAGAAAGTCTAGACGACGACCCACTGGACCCTCCGCCGCGAGGCACCGCCTGACTTCCCTGACGTGGGCATCAATGCGATCGATTTCTTCAGCGACATCCGCTTTGCTGGTGAGCAGAACGATTTCCTGGTGCAACCGTTCTGGGTCAAGATCGAGTTTTAGGGCATCAAACCTTGCAATCAATCGAGCCTCGGCGCTTTGGATGATTGAAGCAATCTCAGTTTTAACCCCTGTCATGAGATCTGTGATCAGATCCAGCCGGTTCAAAATACTCTCCGCCGTTGCTGCTCCCTCTCTCTCCCGGTTTGCTTTGAAAAGGTTCAAAGCGGTGTTAAATCCGTCAAGAATGTCGAGCTCATCGGGTCCTGCGGCGGCATGGGTCAGCACACCAGGCCACTTTAAAAGGTCCAGTCCAGAAAGTTGGGTCTTCTCCTCGGTCAAATGATCGATTGACCCGACCGCGGCTCTGACTTGCTCGACGACTCCAGAATTGATCTCGAGACGGGCCTCAGCGTCATTGGTTTGACGCAGCGTGCAGT
>CAJYBS010000010.1 GCA_913064795.1 uncultured Gammaproteobacteria bacterium | reverse complement strand
CGCCTGCCATGCGCAAATGTACGTCATGGGCTCAGTGTTGCGTCACGGCAGCGAGGCGCAAAAAAAACACTACCTACCTAAAATCGCATCCGGCGAGTTACGTCTGCAAAGCTTTGGTGTGACCGAACCCACAACCGGGACGGATACCACCAGCCTTAAGACGACCGCACGTTTGGACGGCGATCATTACGTCATCAACGGTCAAAAGGTTTGGATCAGCCGGATTGAGCATTCTGATCTCATGGTGTTACTCGCGCGCACAACCCCAAAATCTGAAACGCGAAAAAAAACTGAGGGCCTTTCGGCATTCATTGTCGAAGTGGGTCAAGCCGTGGGCAACGGTCTAGAAATCAGGCCCATCGACTCTATGATCAATCATCATTCCTGCGAGCTCTTTTTTGATGATCTGCGGTTGCCTAGAGAAAACCTTCTGGGCATCGAAGGCGAAGGCTTCAAAGTTATTCTTGACGGCATGAATGCCGAACGCATTCTGATTGCGGCGGAATGCGTCGGAGATGGTCGCTACTTCATCGACAAGGCCAGCAAGTACGCCAATGAACGCATCGTTTTTGATCGCCCGATTGGTCAGAATCAAGGTGTCCAATTCCCAATCGCACGCTGTTACACCGAGGTTGAGGCTGCCTGGCTGATGGTTGAGAAGGCGGCTCACTTATTTGATGCTGGAGAGGCCTGCGGGGCTGAAGCCAATATGTCAAAGATGCTGGCCTCCGAAGCCTCTTGGCGGGCTGGGGATGTCTGCATGCAAACCCATGGCGGTTTCGCATTTGCAAAGGAATACCACATTGAGCGGAAGTTTCGAGAAACCCGCCTCTACCAGATTGCACCCATTTCAACCAATCTCATTCTGAGCTTCATTGGCGAGCACGTTCTTGAGATGCCCCGCTCTTTCTAGGGCAGGCCGCGTCAGCTGACTTCTGTGGGTGACCCTAAGGCATCACCCACGCGCAGGACGCCAAGGCCCTGGGGCGCATAATAGCTACCAAACATAACCCCACCCGCGTAACCCTGATCCCGGCGCCGATACTGACTCAAAGTCCTCAGGGGTTCTTTCTGCTTCTCGGAAATCTCAGTCTTGGGATCAGGATCAAAGGTTGTGACCGCGCACCGCTCGCAAGCTGTGACGTGATCCAACGTTAAACTGCCAACCCTCAAATGCTCAGCCGAGTCCTCAAAGAAAGCCTCCGTTCCAGTAACCACGATGTTCGGACGAAACCGCTGCATTGTCACCGGTGACTCCAGGCGCGCGTTTAAGTCAGCCAGGGAGGCTTCGCTGGTGACTAACAAAGGCGCAACATCAACAAAACTGGACTGCTGGGTCGCTTCGAGTCGACTAAAATAATTAAGGGGAATCGAAATCGGAGCTGGGGCTTGCGTCCTTACCAACCGCAACTTCAAACCCAAAGCCTGGCTCAGCCAGTCAGCCACTTCGTCGCCCATGTCCAAAGTGTTGACCGCACGGCCTGCCAACTGCAGTGATTCACTTGGGGTTTCTAAAGAAGGATCAAACCGAAACGAAGTCCCTCCAGAGAAAGAAAGATTGAGCCCCCCCGATTCCCATTGCGCACTGAGATGCTTCATCGTCGGCAAAGCTTTCTGACTGACGGATTGGCCCTCACTGACCAGGGTAAACTGTCGGTCACCCGCAAACCCCTCTGTGGTAACATCCGCCTGCTCGACGGCTTGGCCTTGACATCCCTTGATGGGGTAAACCCATAGAGCAGCAATTTTCATAGACAAACCTGGCGTGACAACGAGCCTCGAGTATAAGACATTTTTCAATGATCAAGCACACCATTACCATTGCAGAACGGTTTCGCGGCCCTCCGACTTCGGGTCACGGCGGCTACGTCAGCGGCCGCTTCGCAGAACTAATTGATGCCCCTCCAAATGAAGCCATCGAAGTGACCTTGCGTGCTCCCATCCCCCTCGATGCAATCCTTGAAGTCCAGCGAGATCAAAAACAGACATCAATCTGCACTATTTGGGACGGGGACACCCTCATCGCCGAGGTTCGCGTCGAGCCCTTGAGTATTTCAGTGCCGTCGCCGCCAAGCCTGGCTGCCATCGAATCTGCCGCGCCGCGTTCGGCAGCGCTGATACCAAACCTCAATCACTTGTTACCCGGTCGGACCGGGTTTCATCCGATTTGTTTTTGCTGCGGCCCCGAGCACGAAGACGGACTCGGAGTATTTGTAGCACCGGTCGATCAGCAAGTTGCCTGTATTTGGGAAACTCAGCCGCAGTGGGGCGATTGTGATGGCAAGATCCCACACGCTTTTTTATGGACCGCGCTGGATTGTCCGGCGCAGTACGCCTTCCTAGCAGAAGGCATTCGAACCGGGCTTCTAGGGCGCATGACCGCATCGATTCAAAATCAGCCGAAAGCTGGCGAAAGATTAACCGTGACGGCCTGGACTCTAGAAATTTCGGGGAAAAAACATTTTGGGGGTTCCGCAATTTTCGACGAAGAAGACAATCTCATCGGTTCCGCAAAAACCGTTTGGATCGGACGACAACCCATTACCCCGAGATGATCAGACCGGAACCGCGACCATTTCCTGCCAAGCTGCCCGTGCCGTGGCGATTGCCGAGTGGCTGAACAACAGCAAAAGCAGCCCTCCGATCAACAGATCAGGCAGCGGTGACGCAGTCCAGTAAACCGCGAATGCGGTCAGAACGACAGCCAACCCCTCGGCCAGATCATTGCGACTGCATTGCCAGACTGAGGCCATATTGATGTCATCGGCTCGATGCGGTGTCAATAATGCGAAGCAAACGCCATTGGCCATCAGATTAAGCATCGCTGCCAAGCCCATAATCTCTGCAATTGGCGTTAAAGGATGAGCACTTCGTAGGATGAGTTGACCCAGCACAACCAGCGCTGCTAAACCCATCAGCAAACTTTTAAACAACGCTGCTCGGGCTTTGGCCGCAGCAGAGGCACCGAGAACCGCAAGGCTCACCGCGTACGCCAAAGCATCCCCCAGATTGTCGAGGGTGCCAGACAGCAGTGCAGAGGAGCCGCTCACCACAGAGCCGGTCACCATCCCTACAAAAGTGATCGCGTTGATCATCATTACGATCAGCAGGACGCGCCGCTGTTTCGCCTCGAGACGCTCAACAGCAATCATCGATCCACAGCTACAATCGTTCATTTTACTCATTGCCTACTGGGCCTAGATCAATCATAACAGCAATGACGAGCTGACTCCGAGTTGTGCCTAGGGCCAAAATCAGCTACAACACTAGCCTCATCATTTTGAGGATCACACTTGAATTCACTGCGAAAATCACTCACGCCTAAAGATGGCGACACTTGGCTGTCCATCGCTGAAAGGGCGCTCCCTGAGCTTGACGCCGAGACTGGAGTCAACCATCTCCAGAGCTGGAATTTACACATTTTTGCGCGCCGAACCTTGGGTGACAATGATCAACCCACAAACCCGATCTTGCCCAGCGATATCGTTTTTTTAGAGCCTCCGGCCCCTAAATCCTCTGGCGAGTAGTATGACCGCGGTGATTTCTCATGTTCATCTCAATGCGGCACACGAGGGTATCGCTGAACTCATCGTAACACTCACATTTGAAAACGGCGGTCAGTCCCAGGTACCCTTAGATCCCAACACCAGCAGCATTTTAATGTCTCGTTGCCAAGCGTCCGATTGGTCAGAATTGATCGGGCAAGATTGGACTCAAATTAGAGATGCGCTAACAGAATCATTCAATACAAGTTCAACGGGTTAGTCCCATAAATAGCGAGTAAAACTATGGACCTCATCATCAAAAACGGCACGGTCGCAGACGGAACTGGAGCGCCTCGATTCGCAGCAGATATTGGTATCACAGATAATCGAATCAGTCATATCGGTCAATTGACGGAGAGCGATCATCACGGCGCCAAGGTGATCGATGCCGCGGGGAAAATTGTCAGCCCGGGCTTTATCGATCCACACACCCACTTTGATGCGCAATTGCTTTGGGACGGCGCTGCAAAACCAGCCATTGAACACGGCGTAACCACAATTGTGCCGGGTAATTGTTCTTTGTCCCTCGCGCCACTCAAGGCAGAGCACCGAATGAAGCTCGTGGGCATGTTTAACCAAATCGAAGAAATGCCCCACAAAGCGTTTTCCGAAGGTGTGACCTGGGATTGGGAAACTTTTGATGAGTACATCAGCCGCATTCAGCAGGACCTCACCATCAACGTCGCCCCCCTAGCAGGGCACAGCCTGCTGAGGCTTTGGGTAATGGGAAATGATGCCATGGCCCGAGTCGCAACCCCTGAAGAAGTTAATGCCATGTGTGAGCTGCTCGAACAATGTATCGTTGCTGGCGCAACAGGTTTGTCGACGAGTTTCGTTGACATGGACGAACGACTACAACCTGTACCCAGTCGTTATGCCAGCACGGAAGAACTCGATGCCCTCAGTAACGTCCTCGGGCAACATCAGAAAATTCTGCAAGTCGTCCATGAGTTCTACGACACCGACTTGACCTTGGCCAGAATCGATCAGTTAGCAGAACTCAGTCTCAAGCACGACATCACAACCACCCTGTCACCCCTCTTTTTGAACGCTGACAATGCTCAGGGGGTCGCGCAAATCATGACGCGGATCGACGAACAAATGGCGCGGGGCGCACGAGTCTGGCCACAAGTGCAAACACGTCCCATCGACATCAGCTTTTGTTTTGAAGTTCCGAGCCTCCTATTTATGCGACTACCGACCTGGTACGCTCTGATGCGTTTTAATGACAAGGAACAAATCATTGCTGCCTTTGAGGACCCCGAGCGCAGGGCCGCGCTCACCATTGAGGCTCAGTCGATGATGCCGCTCTGGTCGGCGCTGGTGCTTCGCAAAGTAGAGTCGGCGGCCAATGCCCGACTCGTCGGAATGACCCTCGAGGCGATCGGCGCGGAGCGTGGAACAAATGCCCTTGAAGCCATGATCGATCTTTCCCTAGAAGAACGCCTTGGGGCACATTTTCTCGCCGCCAATATGGGACACAACGACGATGACGCGGTGGGAGAACTGTTGCGCCACCCCAACGTCATGATCGGCGCCAGCGATGGCGGCGCGCACATTCTGTCATTCTCCACCTACGGTGATACGGGATACTTGTTTTCTAAATTCGTCCGTGACTGTAGCGCGCTGAGTCTCGAGTTGGCCATTAAGAAAATTACCTCAGACACAGCGAATATCTGGGGGATCAAAGAACGCGGTGAAATCAAAGTCGGCTATATTGCCGACATCACGATCTTTGAGCCAGATGATATTGATCGAGGTCAAGAGTACTTTGTTCAGGATGTTCCAGGGGACGGTTATCGCTATGTTCGAGACGCTTTGGGAATCGATCAAGTCCTGATTCAAGGCAAACTCGCATTCAGTCACAAGGAGGGCTACACCAGCGCACCTTGCGGGCAAATCGTCTAAGCGCATTGTTCAGCGAATTGCCCCAGACTCTTGGGACAAACCTCCTGCAATCCGTGGGATTGAAGATTGGACGCTCAGACAGGATGAGTGGTTAGCGATATTGTCTGAAATCGAAGTCATGCACGAGGGGCAGATCATCCGGCATGTCCTGGGTACACAGGGAACCCTTCCCCTGTCAGGCAATGAGCTCGGTTAAGTCCAACAAGCATCAATCCGTCGCCCGGAAGCTGTTCTGCGCCGTACTCAAAGCAATAGGGCTTAAACTCCAAACAAGCCCTGTTTAAAACGCTGTAAGTTGCAAAATCTGTGCGTCTTAAAACCCTTGATCTAGATCAATTAGGTCAAAGCGCTCAGACCTGGATCATCCCTTGGGGCGCCACCCGCCCCACGGATCTTCGTTTGATCGAACCCACTAGCCCATTGGCGCCTAAAGTCGAAATCTGTGACCCAATCCTGGGTTACCCCTCAGCACACGGCATTCGACACTCGACATTATTTTTTTCAGCCATAAGGTTTCCTAACAGAGCGCCACTTCCAAGCAATGTCGTCGCTCGGATACAACCAATCGCGACCAATGATGAGTTCCCAGCGCAGCTGACACGACTCGGCCTCTTTTGCTAGACTGCTGATCAACGTTGCTACCCTGAGCTGTTCATACAGCGAGCGAAACCGAAATACGCCAATCCGACACTCTATTGAAATTGAATCATGCCAGAACAAGATCGCTCTAAGAATATTGCCATTGTCGGCGCAGGCATCTGTGGTCTCTGCTGCGGACTTGCATTGGCTCAACAAGGGCACCAGGTCACACTTTTTGAACGCGATGACCCCATGCCAGAAGGAGATCCCGACGAGGTATTTTTTGAGTGGGCTCGGCGCGGGGCGTCACAGTTCCGCCATCCACACGCCTTCCTAGCGGTCATGAGTAATTTGTTGATCGACCAATTCCCAGATTTAATCGAAGAATTCTGGCGGGTTGGTGCGCGAAAGGTCAGCTTTGAAGAAATGTTGCCGCCCAGTTTGCAAGACAACTACACCCCAAGCGCCGAGGATGCCCGCCTGTGGCTGATGATGTGTCGACGCGCCACGATGGAAATGGTGTTGAGACGATATGCACTTAAACAAGCCAACCTGACAATCCAGTCAGGTATCCGCGTCAATGCGATGATCACCGACACCGTTGATCAACAATTACAAATCAATGGCCTGATGATCCAACCTCGACAAGGTCAACAACTGCCCAGCGCCTTCTATTCAGACATTGTGATTGACGCGGCGGGTCGCGGTAGTCCCTTTAAATCCTGGTTTAGAGCGCTGAACCTCGATATCAAAACAGAATCCCACGATGCGGAGATTGTCTACTACACTCGGCACTACAAGCTCAAACCTTCGTTCCAAGAACCTCAAAGAGACCCCAATGTGCGTTCTGCTGGCGATCTTGGCTACCTGAAGTACGGCGTCTTCCCCGGCTCGAATGGACACTTTGCCGTCATTTTATGCGTCCCGTGTGATGATCTTATCTTGCGAGAGGCTGTCAAATCGGATGACACCTTTGACGCGATCTGCCTTAACATCCCAGGCCTGGTGCCTTGGCTGGGTGATAATAAAGCCGAGGCCACAACAGCATCTTTCGGAATGGGGAACATTAAGGCGGTTTGGAACGAGTTTACCGGCCCTCAAGGCCCGTTATTGCTCAACTATTTCGCAGTCGGCGATGCCGCAGTGCGAACAAACCCGCTCTATGGTCGGGGCTGCAGTACGGGCGCCATCCACAGTAAAGTACTCAGCGACGTTCTATTGAAATATGACGACCCTAAAACCGCGGCCTATCATTTCGAAAAGGCAACCCGCGAGCAGCTGCGGCCGATCTGGCAGGCCAGTCTCGATGAGGACCGTGCCGGTATCAAACGAGCAGACGCGATCTTAAACCCCGATCATCCAAGCCAACGTCAAACGCTAAAAAAACGATTCTCGAAAGCCTTTGGCGACGCTTTAACCCGAGCCTCGCAACAACATATCCGAGTCTTTAGGGGCGCCTTCAGAACGTTCAACCTCATGGAGTCTCCTGGGAGGTTTCTCAAAGACCGGCGCACCCAGATCCTGATTTTCTGGACACTGCTGCGGCATGGATGGAAAAAAGCACCCCCCCGGGTCGTCGATGGCCCGATTCGACAAGACATGATCGACAAGATTGAGACAGTGCCACAAAGGGCGGCGGCTTAGATGTTCTTTGAGGACCGCTTATCATGACAGCATCCCCGTCGTCCCCCTTTGATCCCGGGGTTGACTCAGGCCCAGAGCTTTTTCCAGACTTTTTTAAGCACGTTGGCCAAGTGCGGGCAATTCGAAGACTGCGGCCGGACCCCGTTCCGCGGAAAATGCTAGAGCAAGTTCTGCAGGCCGGTGTGCAAGCCCCTTCTGGCCAAAATCAGCAACCTTGGAAATTCTTAGTCCTGGAGGACAAACCCTCAAAACGCTGGTTTGCCGATCACTACGGCGCAGCGATGGAGAATCGTTTCGGGCTCAGTCGAGATCCAGCCAAACGATCCGGCAAAAAAATCGGTCGACAATTGCGAGCAATGTTCTATCAAATTGATCACCTCCACGAGGCACCTGTGATCTTGTTGGTCTGCGGTGAACGAGACTGGCCCTTCAAGGTGCCGGAACCTGAGCGAGTGGGACTTGCCCCACCCAACTATGGCGCCATCTATCCTTGCGTTCAGAATATTTTACTCGCTTGCCGTGCATTGGGTCTGGGCGCCGCCTTAACAACCATGCATCAAGTCTTCGACGAGGCCTTATCCGCACAATTTAGTATCCCGGATGACTATGGCGTCGTGGTTGCTATTCCTATTGGATTTCCCTTGGGCCGGCTGGGTCCCGTCACGCGAAAACCGGCCACGACCCAAACATTTTTTAATCGTTGGGGCGAGCAACAGTGATCATTACCTCGATTACGCCGGAACTCGGGGCAGAAATTAGCGACATTGATTTACGCCAACCCCTCGAGTTAGACGTGATTGAGGCGATTCAAGCCGCATTCAACCGCTATCATGTGTTGGTGTTTCGGGAACAGACCTTAACGCGAGATCAACACAAAGTTTTTGCCCGACACTTTGGTCCCATTCATATTCATCCCTCAAAGAAGCAGCTGAACACGCGTGACGATCCCGAAATTTTCCTAATCGATATTAAACCCGACGCACAACAGAGTAACGGCGAGACTTGGCACGCCGACATTACTTGTGAAGCCACACCACCTTATGCATCGATGCTTTACCTGACTCAGCTACCTGAAAATGGGGGTGGAGACACCCTGTTTGCCAATATGCAGGCAGCCTACGCGGAGCTGTCGAGGGAGCTCCAGGCATACTTGAGAACCAAGCGAGCCCTTCACGACGGTGAAATTGACTTAGCACGCTATGGCATCCGCCTAAAAAACGGTCAAACTTACCCTGCGAACAGCCATCCTGTGGTCATTGCACACCCGAAAACGGGAGAGGCAACGCTCTACGTCAACGAGGGATTCACATCGCATCTTTTGGATGTTCCCCGATTTGAAAGCGATCTGATTTTATCTGGACTTTTCAAACGCATTGAAACTAACCCAAGACACCAGTGCCGAATTCGGTGGACTCCCAACATGATCACCCTTTGGGACAACTATAGCGTCCAACACCAGGCGATATTCGATTACGCGGGCTATTCGCGTTATGGAGAAAGAATCACAATCGAATCCGAAGGCGCGCCACAAGCCTTCGCGCTTGCGGCAGTCGGCGGCTAATGCTGACAGCCTAGTCACTTACGGCGCGTGATCAACGCTTGGAGCGACCCTTGCCCTATAGCGGTGCTTTAGCCAATCGAGTCGCTCATTCATCTTTGATGAAGAAATACCAGAGGCTCCCCCGATATGGTGCCATGCGCCCCCATCTCTGATGGGTCTCCAATCCTTGTCATCTTCGGAAATCACGGCCGCGCGCCCCGATTGCGCGACACATATCCAGGCCTCTCGAATGTTTTGACCCAACTTCGCTTCCACAGATTCCGGATAAAGCGCTGCGCTTTCGAACATCAAAAAGGCATCGAACCCATGAGGGCTCCCCAAACGTTCAGGAAACCCTGGCGGCGTGATGTCCAGGTAATAAAGAAAGGCATCTTCTCCCGTCTTCGCCACAGCGTCTGCCAAAAGAGCGGCTGACAACAGGTAACGCTCATCCCCAAAAACCCGCTGAATACCGCGGGTCTCACCCTCATCCAGATCAGCACCATACAAGGTTCGCCACTGCAGACTAAAATCATCCAAGACAACACTGTACGCCCCCGGCTCGAGCTGATAGCTGGGCATTACGGAACCATCAAAACTATTTGCCCCGGTAAGATACGGGACAGACACCATACGTCCTTGCTCAAAAACCAGGCCCGGCTCTTCCGTGACGTAATGGCCATCGACAATGGGTAACTGAAAGCCCCGCTGCCCTCCCACCAATCGTTCCGGAGCGGCGTTCATCAACGAGGCGAGATCTGGATCTTCGAATCCTGCTCGTTCAAACACGGCGGCCGTACTTTCCTCTGCGGACTGGCTTGCGCGGTGAAGTATATCGAGGGGATCAGCCTGCGCTGGATGGCCTCTGAGCAACGGCCATGTACCGTACCCGCTCTGCGCAATTGCTTTATGAAACAACCCTTCTGCGCTTGGTATCGTCATGAGCAGATTAACGGCAGCGCCTCCAGCGGAGACGCCAAAAATTGTGACATTCGAGGGATCACCCCCGAACTGTTCGATATTCTCTTGCACCCAGCGCAATGCTTGCATTAGATCCAACAACCCGAAGTTTGCCCCTGGATCTTTGATTAAAGGGTGAGCGGCAAATCCGAGCACCCCCAAACGATAGTTCGGGGCAACAAGGACCACCCCGGACTGCGCAAAAAGCGACCCCCGAATGCGGTTCGACCCCTGACAAAACCCGCCCCCATGGATCCAAACCATGACAGGCGCCTTGGTCGTGGCCCTTGGCGTCCAAATATTGAGGTTGAGGCAAGCCTCTGAGGTCGACCCAGAGTCCTTGACGTCCTCTAGTACTTGAGGCGCCATCGGACCAAAATTTTCTGCGGGAATCAGATCACGCCCAGGGGAAACTGGTTTTGGGGCACACCAGCGTAGGGGGCCGACTGGCTGCCGAGCGTAGGGAATTCCGCAAAAGCGGCGGTAGTCGTCCCTATTCACCCCGCAGATCGTCCCCTGAAGCAGTTGCACCTGCGCTTCAAACGCCCCGGTCAATGCGCCCCCTCAAACCTGTCTCCTCATCTTGGGGGCATCGGCGTAATAACCTTCGACCCTTCCTCGAAGGCTCAGGCTGTTGGTACCCAACCCGCGCACCACCCTGGCCCGGCCACCAAACGGTTTTGAAATAATTGACAAGGCGCGTAATCCCCTTCCGCATTTGCTGTGATGTAGAACCGACAGTTGCTACACACTTGCTCGGCTGCAGCGACGCCCATTTTGTCGGCACGCTTTGCTAATGTCGCGTCTTCAACGTAGCGCAGCGCTTTTGCAGCGGGGTCATCTAACGGCACCTTGGCAGCCGCGAGCGACTCAAAGCTGATCGCTGGGATCAACGGCAATACCGCGAGCGCACTGGCGCGCTGAATAAAATCTCTACGTGTCATAATGGGTCTTTTCTGGCTGCCAAAAGTTGAATGTTACCGCTCTTAAAACCCATATTCGAGGGAGAACCCGCTCTGGGTTCAAAGACGATTAACGAAATCGAGTGACTATGCCTGCGCATTCAACACATCAATAAGCCCGGCTTAACAACCCTGTACTGTGTAATTAACGCGCAGCGCTCGAGCCCATGATGACGGTGCCGCTGGCGGCAAACATGCCACCAACGCCATGACAAACGGAGATCTCTACGTCATTCACCTGTGCTGCAGCCCTGCCGCGGACCTGACGGACACTTTCTTGCAGAGCGTACATACCATACATCCCTGAATGCATATAACTGAGTCCACCCCCATTGGTATTCATTGGTAAACGACCCCCGGGTGACGTATTGCCCTCAGCAATGAAGGCACCGGCCTCCCCTCGCCCGCAAAAGCCCAGATCCTCAAGACCATACAGGGGCAGGTGCGCAAACGCGTCGTAGATCATCAGGTGGTCCACCGCTTCATGGTCGATACCCGCCTCTGCAAAAGCACGCGCCCCGGACACTTTAAAAGCACCAGAAGAGGTGAGGTCAGCCATTTGGCTAATCATCGGCGTTTCCGTGCTCTCACCGGTCCCTAGAATATAAACCGGTTTCTGCGGAAAATCCTCAGCGCGGTCTGCAGCAACCAACACCAGCGCGCCGCCGCCATCGGTCACTAAGCAGCACTGGGCCCGGGTGAAAGGATAGGCGATCATCCGATCGTTCAGCACCTCATCGACCGTGATGGGTGTCTTCAGAGAGGCTCTGGGATTTTTCCCCGCCCACTGCCGTTGACTGACCGCCACAGAGGCCATCTCAGCCAGGGTGGTGCCGGTCTCCTTTAAAAACCTCAAGACCGGAAGCGTGAACGTCGTGGTTGGGCCCATGCCGCCAAAAGGCGATTCGAACTGCCCCTGCAACGAAGAGGCTGCACTGCCACGTCCCGCTCGACCGACATTGGACCGACCGCTTTCGCCATGGGTGATCAGGACGCAGCGACACAAACCCGCCTCGATTGCCGCCACCGCGTGACGAACATGCAACATGAAACTGCAGCCGCCAACCGCGGTTCCATCGACCCAACTGGGCGTAATCCCTAAGTAGTGCGCAACACCTGTGGGAGATTCCCCGGCTGTCGCCACGCCATCGATATCAGTAAGGCTGAGACCCGCGTCTGCTAATGCATTCAGTGCAGCATCGGCGTGCAACTGAATCTGACTCATATGCGGAATTCGGCCGAGCTCTGTCGTCTCAGCCGCTCCTACAATCGCAACTGCTGCGCGGCTCATGATCTAACCACCCGGGGTTCAAAATAGGGCAAGACGATTTCCTCACCTATCGGTTGAAACGTGACCTGAAGCGGCATATCCAATATCAAAGCATCCGGAGTTTGCTCAACATTTAAGAGGTTTGACATCATGCGGACCCCTTCCTCGAGGGTCACCAAGGCAATCGCGTACGGGCCATCAAAAGCGGGGTGGGACCGCTGGTTAATCACGTAACTGGCAAGACTCGCGCGGCCGCTGGCGCAAATAATATCAATGGATCGGCTCGCGCAAGCAGGACAAAAGGGACGGGGAGGAAAATAAGTGGATTGACAGTCTTTGCACTTCTGTAAACGCAGCTCCCCGACGCGGGTGCCAGCCCAAAAATGTTCGGTCTCTGGCGTGGGTATCGGGACTGGAACTTGAGTGAAGTCGATTTGCACAATACGGATCCTCTTTTGACGGACAGACGTCGAATGCCCTTGATCCTATCAGGTCACTCGTTTGCGTTCATCAAACCGAGCTTGCAAATGAAGGTCCCGTTCAAAAACCCGGGCTAAAAACGCCACCGCACGCTCTATGTCCTGAAACGAGTTGATCAAGGGGTTGAGCCCAAACCGCACGATATTAGGCGCTCTAAAATCACCAATCACGCCTAGCTCAATCATCGCCTGGACAACGCCGTAAGCCTGTTCATGGGTGAAGCTCACCTGACTGCCACGGGTCTCAGCATCCTCCGGTGACAATAGTTCTAGCGGCAGGCCAGATTCTGCAATCAGGTCCTTGAGGTAGTCGCCTAAATCCATGGATTTCTGACGGACGACTGACAAATCAAGGTCTTCAAAGATGGCCAGTGCCGCATCGAGGGCAACCATAGAGAGTATTGCGGGCGTCCCGGTGAGATACCGCTTTATTCCTGGGGCGGGCTCATAACGCCCCGAAAACTCAAAAGGCTCGGCGTGGCCCATCCAACCCCATAGCGGTTGGCGAGCCCGATTTTGATGCCGTTGCGCGACATAAATATAACCCGGCGCGCCCGGCCCTCCGTTTAAAAATTTATAGCCACAACCCACGGCAAAATCGACCTGATTTGCGTCGAGATCGAGGCGCATCACACCGGCGGAGTGGGATAAGTCCCAAATCACCAATGCTCCCATTCGGTGAGCGCGAGCGGTGAGATCCGCCAAATCATGCAATGCGCCGGTCCTGAAGTTGACATGACTGAGCAACAAAACGGCAACCGTCTCATCGATTGCATCGATCAAATCATCATGGGCAACCACATCAAAGACCACAGAACCCTCCGGCGCAGCCGCCCGCAAGTTCTCCGCCATATAGAGATCAGTCGGAAAATTGTCTGCCTCGCTGAGAATGCTTCCCTTCCAGCCTTGTATTTGCATCGCCACGTGCAAGGCTTTGAAGAGGTTGATCGAAGTCGAATCGGTGCAGATCACTTGCCCTGGCGCTGCACCCAATAACGGCGCAATCTTTTCTCCAATCGTGATCGGCAAATCAATCCAACCATGATCGTTCCAGCTGCGGATCAGGTGATTCTGCCAATGGGATCGCAGGGTAGTTTCAAGGGCCGCTGGAACGCTATTTGGCATGGGTCCCAGAGAATTGCCGTCGAGGTAAATCTCATCCTTGGCAAGCTCAAACCGTTCACGCCAGCTTGCGAGGACATCTTTTAAATCTAACTCCATCGAAACCGGCGCTGAAGCGCGCGGGTCATCGGTCTTCATCGCGGTACGCTCCTAATATTCGCATAACAGCATCGCCGGCC
>CAJYBS010000009.1 GCA_913064795.1 uncultured Gammaproteobacteria bacterium | reverse complement strand
CGTGACGATAATATGCTTCGATGAGTTCCATGGCTTGCGCCACAGTTTGGTCAGTGTCAAATGAAAGTCTGGCATCAACTTCAGATGAAACCCGACCCGGAATCAAACTCAAAATTTCGCAGCCAATGTCCACCGCAAACTGCCGACAGGCCTGCTCCAGACGAATCGATTGATCCTGAGCGCCGCGACCGACGACGCCCCGGGCGGCCTCCAAATAATGAGCGTACTGACTCATTCCTGCAGCTTTCAGTAATAGGGAAGGATTGGTGGTGGCATCGATGGGCTGATATCGAGCAATGGCGTCGATATCCCCAGTATCCGCGACCACGTCCGTCATCGACTTAAGTTGTTCTAATTTATTCATTTTAAACGCTCTATTGACTGATCTATCGTGTTCTGAAGTTGATCGTTGATCCGTCGCTCAATCGACGGTAGCACCCTCGCATGTTTCAATCTTGGTCTCTGAGCCTGGCGTCATCCCTACCAGCCAGCGCTCATTCTCCAGGTTCATCGCACCCAAAATGGAAAGTTAGCATGCCCGACACCGCCGGCCGTATCTTCAACACGGACGAAGAGCCGATAAGCACCGGAGGTTGCCGGGGCTGACAATAGGGCTCGGTCTCCTTCGGACACTTTCAGCAGGCCCGGGACGACCGGTGGTACACGCTCAAGATCGCCTCCGACCTGCTTCGCCTGACTTTCAGGACGAACAATCCAGGTCAGTGTAAGAGGATCTGCTTCCCGGTCTAACATTGATACCTGCGCCTCAAGCCTTTGACCGGGCCGAACACGAAGGCTCGATTCAGGGCGCTTCCCATTAAGCGTCAATCCTGAAACCTGCGGCGCTCGATTCTCGGGCCAACGGCCTTGCCAAAGAAAGAAAAGCGCATCCGCTGCTTCGGTTCGATGCCCCGATGCAGTGAGTGTCCCGTACCAGGTGGGCGTTCGTTCTTGCTTTTGACCCCACAAAAACGCGTAAGAACCAATAATTCGGTCGGCGTTGGGTTCTAAAACGTTTTTGTACCCGGAGATGTAGTGCTCGGCCTTGCGCGCACTGCTGAGCTCGATGGGAGCGCGCCATTGGGTCGCACGGGTCTCCCAATGTCCTCTCGTGCCCCACTCAGTCACCATGAGGGGCTTGTCGAGTCCGACACGATCCATCGCTTGAGCAAGACCGCTGATTCCGCCATAGACCTGGGCGCTGATAAAATCCAGAGCCGGTGCCCTTTGGGCAAGGGCACGCACCTCTTTTGATCCGAGCCCAGCGAGAGCCGTGGTCACCGGATGGTTGGGATCCTCTGCCTTAATCATGAGCGCGATATCATTGACGGCATTCCAGACCTTGGGATTCTTCGACTCAATGTTCAACTCATTGCCAATAATCCAAGTTAACAGCGCTGGATGATTCTTGAATTTGCGCACAGTTTCACGAAACTCCTCCAACTGTTCGGCGACGGCATCAGCATCATCGTAATCAAATCCCAACCGCTCCCGGCCCACATCCAAACACAGCGAAACCGTCAGCCCCAGCGCATGAGCGTCGTCAAGAATACCGCCGTCTCCAACATGCCAGGTACGAATGGAGTTTGCCCCATGGGCTTTCAAACTCTCTAATTGCCCTGGCACTGACCCGGCGCCCACGGGACGATACACCTCACCATTTCTCAACATTTGGTATTGCCCCGATTGGCCTAGGATTTCAACCCGGCTGGGGCCTTCAAACCCTGTCCCGATGAGCCCACAGCCGCCCAAACTCAACCCCAAGGCAACCATCATCAACAACGACCCGACCCCGCGCTGCAGAAACCACTGGGGATCCTTTGCAAGCGCCCTCAGGTTGGGCGACATCGGTCTTTGGTTAAAAATCGTGTTACGCCAGATCATCTTCTGCTGCCCTTATTCCGGTTGAAGCTCGGGTCACGACGTGACAGGCAAAGGGTTGATCGAGCGGCTCGACCTGCTCACCCTTGAGCCTGCGAATCAGTAGGCTCGTGATCGCCTCTGCCATCTCGACGATGGGTTGTCGAACCGTGGTTAGAGGTGGCCAGATGTGTGAAGCAATGGGCGTGTCATCGAACCCGACGACGGATAGGTCGCCTGGAATGCTGAGGCCTCGCTCCCGAGCCTCAAAGATCGTTCCTGCGGCCATATCATCGTTGCTGGCGACAATTGCTGTCGGCGGCTCTCGCAGATCGAGGAGTGCTCTAGCGGCGGTTTTACCCGATTCAAAGCTGAACATTCCATCCCGAACAAACTCACTGTGCAGGCCAATTCCCGCGGCCTGAAGCGCACGGATATAACCCCGGTAACGATGCTCGGTTGCCCCGTGGATGGGATCGCCTTTGATAAACCCCAATCGCCGATGGCCTTGTTCTATCAAAAATTGTGTGACATCAAAACTTGCTTGCTCATCATGACACTGCACACTGAGGTCATCGCCGGCTTCAGTTTTGGGCGTAATCCTGGCGTAAGGAATGTTCAATTCGTTCAGGAGTCGCTGAATTTCCGAAAAGTCGCCGAGGGGTGCCGGCAATACCACACCATCGAGCCTAGATTGAGAAACAAAGCGCTGCACATCGTCAATCAAGTCTGGGTTAGGCAGAGTCAACGGCAGTAGCAACAACGTATAGCCACCAGCCTCACAAGCCTTCAATGCACCGTTTAACACTTTCTGCATGTAGCTAAATTCGTTTGGGTTCTCATAAATGAGCCCGATCACATAAAACCGTTTCCCGGAGAGAACGCGCGCGGCAGCATTGGGGCGATAATCCAGCGCCTCGACAGCTTCCTCGACCCGCTCTCGAGTTGATGCCCGAACATTGCTCTCTAGATTGATGACTCGGGAGACCGTTTTGATGGAGACACCTGCAAGCTTGGCTACATCGAAGATCGTGGGTGCTTTTAATTTGGATTGAGCTTTAGGGGGCACTGAGTTCTTCATGGCATCTTTGATAATGATCAAACCTTGGACCGAAACTTGGGATTAATGATCGATACTTTGGACCATATCCGCCAGAAAATCTCGTTTTTACGACCCAGCATGACGTTGCTCACGTTTAAATTGGTGCTTTCAGAGCCCCGCAGCTGATTGATCGATCCCCCAACGCATGCCCACTCACCTCAGGCACACGTCCTTGTTGGCACCATCTGCGGTCCTTTGCACAACCAATGACAGCGCTGTCATTATTTCACCCATCCCCCGATGGGTCAAACCATGGTCTGCTTAGAGCCACCGGTTGAATACGCACTTTTTGAATAGCCCGGTCTGTTTTGGCAATCAGTCCAGGGCCACATCCCTCTCAGCCTCCGAATTGAGGCCTCTTAGTAGGAAAGTCCTAGCCGAGCTCTGATCCTGTCGTCCTTCACCAACCCGGGTTCCAAAAGTCTTTTCGAAGCCGGTCAAATAACATCAAAGATCGACTAAAGTTTGCAGAATCGCCCCACAAACCCATTTCACCCACGAGACCCTCAAAGACCTAAAGCCACAATCTGCTTGACGCTTATCGGGTTTTGAGTGCTCAGTAAAAGCTTTCGGCCAATTGCACTCACCCTCCACCCTCTTCGGCGCATTTTACGTTGACAGCCCAGCCCGCCTGGGATTTTATCCGTCTTGCAGCTGACCCCATTGCCTCTTCTAGGGCAGTGAGGGGTGCGGACCTGGTCATGGATTCTACTTTTGAGTCCTTGCCCGCGGTACAAGGGCCGTTCTAATCCGTCGATATCGGATTTCTGTAGAACCATGATGGATGTGTTTCATGCCGCAACTGAAGATACACAACGCTGAGCCTTTCAATGAGTCCGAAGAATTTGTCTGGCTTGAGGGCGAGCGGTACTACCTCATCCGAGACATAGAATCTCTGCCACCGTTCTTCGTCAGTCTCGCCTCCCGCGATGATCACTGGCTGTTTATTTCCTCAACAACCGGCCTTACCGCGGGCAGGGTTGCACCAGAATTTGCGCTCTTCCCTTATCTTCCGGTTGACAAGATTCACGAAAGCAGCCAGCACACCGGTGCACTCACCTACATCAAAGTTGGGACGGGTAGTCAGCGCCAGCTCTGGTCACCGTTTTTCCACCAGAGGCCTTGGCAAGGCAACTGTAGCCGAAATATTTATAAAAACATGGTGGGCTCGCGAATATGTTTCGAAGAAACGCATCACGACCTCAATCTTACCTATCGACTGACCTGGACGACCAGCGAACAATTTGGTTTCGTGGCGAATTCAACCTTGATCAATCAAGGGCGTGCCCCGATCAAGCTTGAGCTCATCAGCGGCCTGCAGAACATCCTCCCGGCTAATACGCCTCGAGCGCTGCAGGAAACCTCCAGCAACCTGGTTGACGCTTACAAACGGACCGAACTGGATGCGGCAACCGGGCTCGCAACCTTCTCGCTCTATTCGGCTGTTTCAGATCGGGCCCAAGCCAACGAATCTTTAAGAGCCAATACCACTTTTAGTGTCGGATTACCGACTTCGTCGACGCTGATCTCGGCGCAACAAGTCGATCAGTTCTTAGGCGACACCCCTGTCCAGAAAACGCTCAGCACCCGTGGCGTGCGAGGTCTTTACCTGTCGCAAGCTGCACTGACTGTCATGCCGGACGAGCCGGTTCATTGGGCGACTGTGGCTGACGTTCAATTGACTCAGCAGCAAGTTCAAATGCTCCAAACCCAATTGAGAACAACAGAACTACTAACCGAAAGACTTCACAATGACATCCAGAAAGGCCAACAGGCCCTCGCTGAATTGGTTTCCGGGAGCGACGGCTTGCAGCGCAGCGCCGACGAGAAAGTAACCACGCATCACTACGCCAACGTTTTATTCAATATCATGCGCGGCGGTACACTGATCGATCAATACACGATTCACAAGTCCGATTTTTTAACCTCACTTAAAACTTTCAACCAACCGCTTGTCAGTGAAGCAGAAACAGTGCTCCAAGGCTTTTCAAACGCATTGAGTCGCAGTGAATTCATCGCGGTGATCAACGCTCAAGGCAGCAGACAATTACAACGGCTTGCGCAAGAGTACCTTCCCATCTCATTTGGTCGCCGCCATGGCGATCCCTCACGGCCCTGGAACCATTTCGAAATCAGGATTAAAGAAGAAAATGGTCGGAGACTGCTCGCCTATGCAGGCAACTGGCGGGACATCTTTCAAAACTGGGAAGCCTTGGCCTATAGTTTTCCTGAATTCATCGAGCACATGATCGCAAAGTTCGTTAATGCCTCAACCCTCGATGGTTACAACCCTTACCGGGTCACCCACGAAGGCATCGACTGGGAAATCGAGGACATCGAGGACCCTTGGAGCTACATCGGTTACTGGGGTGATCATCAAATTATCTATTTGTTGAAATTTCTGGAACTGTCCAACACCTTTCATCCCGGAAAGTTGAGATCGATGCTCGCACAATCGACCTTCGCTTATGCCAATGTGCCCTATCGAATAAAGCCTTTCACAGAGATCGTTAAAGACCCCAAAGACACGGTGATCTTCGATGCAGCGCTGGCGGCAAGGATTGATTGAGAAGTCGAGCGATTGGGTGCCGACGGAAAACTTCGGCTGACCGCATCGGGGGAAGTCTATCAAGTCAACTTACTCGAGAAGCTGTTGGTGCCGCTTCTGACCAAAATCTCTAACCTGGTTGTTGACGGTGGTATCTGGCTCAATACCCAACGGCCGGAGTGGAACGACGGTAACAATGCGCTGGTTGGATCAGGACTGTCTGTTGTGACGCTCTGCTACCTAAGACGATACAGTCAATTCTTGAACGCGTTGATCGCTGGCCAGCAGGGAGTCTTTCATTTAACCGCGCCTGTCGGACAATGGCTTGCGGATACGACTGATATTCTTGAGGCCATCACAACCGCCCTCAGTCAAGGCCCGATTAACCCGCAGCAGCGTTATGACTTTATGGCGGCCTTGGGGGGCGCAGCGAGCGACTACCGCGCGGTCATCTACCAAACAACGACTTTTGAACAAACCGCGCATGAGTATTCGGAAGTTGAGCAGCTCCTCGGTACCGCAATCCAAATTTTTGACGATACGCTGACAAATAATCGACGACCTGACCAGCTTTATCACACCTATAACCTACTCGATGCAGAAGGGGACCGGGCCCACATCGACGAACTCTATCCAATGCTTGAGGGTCAGGTCGCCGCACTCAGCGCCCAATCCCTATCGCCGGAAATCGCCATTGAACTCCTCTCAGCATTGTTTGACAGTGATATGTATCGAGAGGATCAGCAGACCTTCATGCTTTATCCTGATCGAGCATTGACGGGATTTCTCGATAAAAATCAATTTTTACGATCTGAGACCGACGGGATTGCGCTTTTCAGTCAAATGCTTGCCGAGGAGGATTATCGATTAGTCGCACCGGATGGTTCGGATCGCTTGCGGTTTCATGCCGACTGTACCAATCGGGATGTCCTTGACCAAATTCTCGGAAAAGTTTTGCCCGAGTACGATATCGAAGACCCCAAACAAGAAATTCAAACGATCCACGCAGTCTACGAATCCGTTTTTAACCATCATGCCTTCACGGGACGGTCTGGCGGCATGTTCAGTTTTGAAGGCCTTGGATGCGTCTACTGGCATATGATCGGGAAATTGCTTCTCGCTGTGCAAGAAACCTATTTCAATGCCTTAGATCATGGCGCAGACTCTGCCGTGGTGGCACGTTTGGCGCGCTATTATTATCAAATCAGAGCCGGCATTGGGTTCAATAAGACACCCGAGGAATTCGGTGCCTTTCCTACCGACCCTTATTCGCATACCCCGTTACATGCCGGCGCTCAACAACCGGGCATGACTGGGCAAGTCAAAGAAGAAATCTTGACACGCTTTGGAGAGCTTGGGGTACGAGTACATTCTGGCCAAATCTCGTTTCAACCCAGTCTACTTCACGCCGATGAGTTCATGGGTGAAGCGGCGAGCTTTGACTATTTCTCGATGAATCAATGCTGGGAAAACATTGAATTACCTCCCCAGAGCCTTGCTTTTACTTGGTGCCAAATTCCGATCCTGTATCAGCTCACCGATGGCGAAACTTGTATCGTGTTGACAGACACGTCTGAACAGACTCTAACCGTGGCGGGCAAAACTTTATCTTACGATCTCAGCCAGTCGCTGTTTACGAGGCAATCGACGCTTCATTCGATCAAGGTGATGATCCCCTCGAAAGACCTCCTTAAAGACGTCACCACCGCTTAGACACGCTGCCCACTGCTCACCGTTCTTTGCGATTCAACCGCCCTTAAGATAAGGTCTGGGCCGTGGAAATTCCTGAACTTATTTCGCTGACAACGTTTGCGACCGTCGCTGCATTTACGCCAGGTCCAAACAACTTACTATTGGCGGCATCGAGCGCGAACTTCGGTTGGCGAAAAACCCTGCCGCACATGGTTGGCGTCATTGCTGGGTTTACTTTGTTGGTCACGATCGCTGCATTGGGTTTGGGCTGGCTACTGACCGCATTGCCTGGACTACAACTGACCTTGAGAATCCTCGGCCTGGCTTTTATTCTTTTCATCGCCTACAGTCTCGCGGCGAGCCATTCTTTGGACCGAAAGACGCTGACCCGACCCATGCGTTTTATCGAGGCCGTACTCTTTCAATGGATCAACCCAAAAGGTGTTGTGGTCATCATTTCGGCGATCTCGGCCTATACCGACACCAGCACAGTGATCCTCTCTGAAGTTCTAATCTTGGTGGCGCTCTTTTTTTGGGTGACCCTCGGGTCAGTACTGCTTTGGGCTTTTTCCGGTGCTTTGATCGCAAGCAAACTAGACACCGAGCGCAAATTAATGATTTTTAATCGCAGCGCAGCCCTGCTACTCGTGATCAGCGTCGCACCCGTTCTTCTAGACCTTCTGTAACCGACCGCCCTGGGTTAAACCTCAACAAATTCAAAATCGGTAGGATCCATATCGTGGGTCTCCTCCCAAAACTGTTGCAAACTAAAGGGGGAATTGTTGACGACCTGACCCGCTTGATTTTTGTACCAACTCTCGACGTTGGGATGTCCCCAAGCGAGTTGACGACTCAGCGCTTGGACCTCTCGGTTGTAGTCTGAATTCACTGCTCCGCGCACATTGATCGCAGCCTCCTCAGAAGCAGACAGCGCAAGACACTGCATCATGTAGTGAATTTGACATTCGATCTGATAAATAATGCTCCCGCCATGCACGATGTTCGTGTTCGGCCCATATAAACAAAACAAATTTGGAAATCCAGGCACGACCGTCCCTTTGTAAGCATTGGCGGCATCGCCCCATAGATCAGCCAGGCTTTGCCCCTCAAGACCCTCAATCTCGATCGGCGACAGCAACTCGTTGGATTTGAAGCCCGTGGCAAGAATTAAAATATCGAGATCATGATGGGCTCCGTCATCGGTAACGACACCGGTCGCGGTCACCCGCGTGATTCCTCTGGGTACTAGCGATACGTCCTCCCGCGCGAGCGTTTCGTACCACCCGTTGTCGACGATTAAACGTTTACCCCAAACCGGGAAGTCTGGGATACAGGCCTCCGCATAATTCTGTTTGGGACCTAGGCCCTCCCTAATAAATCCGATGAGCGTTTCTCGCATTACGTGATTTGCCTCGTTTACCGACACCGATTGGTCCAGCCAATCAGGATCCGATACGACCGCAGGCCAAGACCGGTCACCGAACACGAGTATCATTCGCGCACGATGAAACTCGGCATAGTAAGGCATGTGTTTAAGGGCCCAAATCAATCCTGGCTCGACTGGCTTGTAATAGTCTCTTGCAGGTGCGACCCAATGGGGAGTGCGTTGAAAAACCGTTGTGTGTCCAGCTCTCTCGGCTGTTTTAGGCAGCAACTGCACACTACTGCAACCGGTTCCGATGACCCCCACCCGTTTGCCGGCCAGATCCTCTTCTTGCCATCTAGCGGAATGCCACATTTTACCTTCGAAGGAGGCAAGCCCTTCGATTTCTGGCATAGCGGGCCGGTTCAGTTGACCGACAGCGCTCACCACTGCATGGGCCTCTAGCTCCTGAATCTGACCTGTCTCATCTCGGTAAACAACCCGCCAACGACTCGAACTCGCATCGAATACCATCTTTTGAACCGAACAATTGAGCTGTATCCGATCACGCACACCAAAGGCATCGGCACAATCCTCAAAATAGGCATGCAACTCATCACGTTTGGAAAAATAACCTGACCACCCTGGATTGCGATGAAACGAATACGAATAGAAGTGATTGGGCGTATCTACGCCGCAGTCAGGGTAACGGTTCTCATACCAGGTGCCACCGACGGCATCATTTTTTTCTAACACCGTAAAAGAAACCCCCGCCTGTTTGAGCTTTGCTGCGGTACCAAGGCCAGACATCCCCGCTCCCACGATCACAACATGAAAATCGCTGTGGGTTCTTTTTCCCAGCGCCATCTCCAACGCCGGCTGCCACTGAATATCCCGATCCGTAAATCGCGTTTCTTCCATCAACATCTTTGCGGTGCCCAAATCCACAGGTTCTGCAGTTGAGATCGACAACATCCGCTGGAAGCGCTCAAGATCCGGGGCGGTACCCAGTGTCCGTCGACCATCTCGAACCTCACCCAGAATACGTATGGCCGCCTCATGGATTTGAGCAACCAGGGCCTCGCTGAACCCACCCGAGTCATCGGGAAACAAACTCCCCTCAGGGGCCACAATCGGTGCCGGCAGGAAGGGCGCTTTAAGCCAATCGTCCTCCCCAGTGATGGTCGCCAACACCAACAGTAAATTCGGTGTGTTGACATCTCGCAAGGCGGTTCGGAGCGTTTCGTCGTCGCCGGGTAAAAAAGAGGGGGTCATTTGAGTCATCAGAAACACTCGCAAAGCATGTAATAGTTCAGCCAGAGCCGCATCATGGGTTTCCTGTGATCAAGAACCCGCCACCCGCTCGACAATCGCATCATCGACATCAGGCGAAAAAGATTGATGGGCAACCTTCCAGCGCGAAAATGTTGTTAGGATCGGATCAGTGATCGAGTGAATCTCTGTAAAGCAATGCAACTGACTCCGCGTATCGAAATAGCCCGCCCAGACCCCGTCAGCATAGAGTTCACAAGCCAGCTCAAAGCCTTGGGCCTTGAGGTTTGACTTGGCCATCTCATAATCAGGCACCAGCTTGGCGACGTGATGCAATCCAAAGCCACCATGGGAAAACATGTCTCGATAAATCGATGCGGTCTCATCGTGTTGCTCGATCAGCTGAATCTGCGCTTCCCCTGCGTAGCCAAAAGCATAAGACACGTCAGCCTCTATCGGTTCTCCACGATAACTGAATTGATCGGTCTTGTGGTGACGCGCCAAGAAAAAGGGGCCCGCACCCAAAATGGCAGCAAAACTCCGGGCCGATTGTTCTAAATTTTCTACATAGTAGGCGTACTGAAAAACACCGGGGAACTGAGGCAACATCATCATCTCCTTCATCAACCCTATGGCTTATACCGACGTCGCGGAGCCTGATCATCATCCGTGTAAACCAGTCGCCAAGCGCGCCTGCCTGAACTGCAAGAACGACTTCAACTTTTTCTGGCATCTTACCAGCCACAATACCCCGCCGCTTTTAGGGCAAAAACCCTCACCACCCCAACCAAGTTCCTAGCCTTGGTGTCCGGTCCGCGGGAAATCCATCGCTCTGTAGCTCACTAAAGCATTCACGCTTTGTTCCGTCAACAAACTCATCCTAGATTAGTCTCCAAATCGATGGGTTGATCGACACCTTGCCAAGCAGAACCCCTCGGGCCACAATTCCTTAAGTCTCAGAACCCAACTCCACGATGAATTCTTCAACCCAGCCATCAACCAACTCATCGACAATGCTCGTCATCATGATCTATGGGGCAGCCATGGTCGGTGGCGCAATGGCTTACCTTTACTGCGAATCTCTCGACCTCATTTTCCGCATCTTAATCGCGGATATCGCTGCTACCTGCATGGTTTTTGGCGCGAGTTACGCTCTGAATAACTCCAGCCTGTACGACCCTTATTGGAGCGTCGCCCCGATCGTTATTGCGGGCTTTATTCTATCGCTTCCAGAGACTCCTGATCCTCGTTTCATGATTGCCTTCTCGCTGACCGCGCTCTGGGGAATCCGGCTTACGCGCAACTGGCTTAAAACCTGGGAAGGGCTTGGGACCGAAGATTGGCGCTATCAATCCTTGGCAGTGCAGACTGGTCGGGGTTATTGGTGGGTTTCATTCTTGGGTATTCATCTGTTTCCAACGCTTCTGGTGTTTTTAGGATGCTTGAGTTTCTTCACCCTCAACGAAGCCAACCCCAGTCCGCTGAATCTGCTTGATCTGCTGGCGGTCATCACGACGCTTGGCAGTATCTTGATCGAGCATCGTGCAGACGCCGAGCTCCATAAGTTTCGAGCCTCCCGGTGTGATCGAAGCCAAGTGCTCGATACCGGACTCTGGGCACGATGCCGCCACCCTAATTATCTCGGGGAAATCGGCTTTTGGTTCGGGCTCTATTTGTTCAGTGTCGCTGCAACCTTCGAGCCATTTCAAATCGGTCTGATCGGGCCGGTTGCAATGGTCACGCTATTTGTCGGCATCAGTATTCCAATGATCGAAAAAAAATTGCTGGAGGACAAACCAAACTATTCACACTATCGAGCAACCACCCCGATGCTAATCCCTTATGGCAAACTCTGAGACCCAAACGAGCACCGGGGCTAGCTCAGCGGCGCCCCTGTTAATCATTGGTTTGACAGTGCTCACCGCATCCCTCGGTGGCTGGGGCTCAAGCCAAGCGCCATCCTTTTATGCCGCGCTAAATCAGCCAATTTGGGCGCCGCCCGCTTGGCTGTTCGGACCGGTTTGGACAGCACTTTACAGTCTCATGGCTTTGACCGCTTTTTTGGTCTGGCGCCGAGTCAACACCCTGTCTCATCGAGTGCTGCGGATCTATTTTGTCCAATTGCTGTTCAACGGGCTTTGGTCATTTTTCTTTTTTAGCTGGCACTGGGGCGGCGCGGCACTGATTGATATCGCACTGCTTTTTGCGTTGATTCTGGTGCTGATGCGGGAAACTTTTGTGATCAGCCCAAGGATCAGCCTAATGTGGTTGCCCTATGCCCTTTGGGTGTTCTTCGCAGGAATCCTGAATCTTACGCTCTGGCAAATGAACCCGGAGCCGCTCAATTTTTTTGATGCGAGTTCTGGCGTTGAATTGAGCATCATGTAGGATGAATGAATGCAATTGATGTCTCCTGAAAAGGTCAAATACTGGAACGGCAACAAATCAGAAATCCGCCAGCATTATGAGCATGCGCTGTTGTCTGCGTTGTTGGAGCCCCAGCCACTGACTCAGCAATATCGAATCACAACCGATCAAAGCCCCCGAGAGACCATCGAGGACGAGGCCAATATTTTTAACGAAGGTTTCGACGTCTTAGTCACAACTGCTGGTAATCCTAAATTTCGAAACAGACCCAAGTGCATTGTTGCCGATCCAGTTGATTACGGCATTCTAGGCGCACGAATTGCGGTTTATAAAAAGGACAAAGCATCTGATTTTCTTGGGGCATCTAAAACCAGCTATCAGCAAGCCAAAATCGTTCAACCCTGGGATTGGGCCGATGTTCCGATCTACGAGTCTAATGCCTTTGCGCTGACAACAGCGCCCAGTCTTGAAGCCTGTTTCACTTGGGTATCGACCGGCCAAGCCGACTATCTTGCCTTGGGCGCGAACGAGGTCATGAGCCTGTTTGAGCAATTTGATGGGGCTGCCACAGGCCTCATGGTTGACCCCCATGCCGTCATCTACTACCCGATGCCGCTCCAAATCTATTGTCATCCCACCCGCGGCGCTTTGGCACTTACCCTCACCGAGCGCCTGCAAACAATGACCGAGAATGGCCAATTAAAAAATTTATTTGAGTCTTTTTATGGAGCAGAAATCAATCGGATCAATCTTCAAAACAGAGGGATTATCGCACTCAACAATCCAAACCTTGACGGCGATTCTGTTTTAAAAACGTACATCAGCCCTTGGGTCAACCCACAGGGCACGGAAGCGCTTTAAAATTCCGTTCCCGGTGTATAGTAGCGGTTCGCCCAAATTCCCATACCCGGCTCTCCTGCAACCGGCATTCGCCAACTGGTGACCTTGGCCTCGCTCAAAGAGACGCTATACAAACCCCGAGGTTGGTCGATGGTATCTTCCAGATATTTTGTCGCGCCACGTTCTCCCACATACTTTGTTGCCATAGCGTGGTATTGATGTCGCCAAACATCATCGTTTCCGACGTCATGAACGAGCCTCGCGACCCCAGCAATAAGCACCTTACGATAGGGCAACGCGTCCTCGTCGATACAAAGGGAAATCCTTGGTTCGCGCCTCAGGGCGGCGAACCACACCGACTTTTCTCGAGGTGTGAATAAGATCTCTCCTGAATCATGCAAAAACCAAATCGGCGTCACCAGGGGAGCACCCGACGCTTCCACGACACCAATTCGCATCAAAATACCTGGCTCATTCAAAAAGGCCTTGGCTTCATCGCTAGTCAGTTTGGGCATAAAGACCTCTCCAAATTCAAAGGTCGTAATCCGCGCTCAATACGACGCCTCAGTCAGCGCTATAAAGGGTGACAACACACGCGCCACCCAAGCCAAGATTGTGCTGCAAACCATGCTTTGCACCGGGTACTTGTCTGGCGCCGGCATCGCCACGCAGCTGCCATACCAACTCAGTACATTGCGCTAAGCCGGTTGCACCCAGTGGATGTCCCTTCGAAAGCAAACCACCTGAGGGATTGGTCACCACTCGTCCGCCGTAGGTATTGTCCCCGTCCCAGATGAACTGTTCTGCGGTGCCTTTGGGCGTCAAACTCAGCGCCTCATAGGTCAACAGCTCGTTGGCGGTAAAACAGTCATGAAGCTCGACCACTTGGACATCCTCAGGACCAACACCCGCTTCTTCAAACACCTGATCAGCCGCAGCTTTCGCCATATCGACTCCCACAAGTTTTCGAAGAGACTGGGCGTGCAATGTACTTTCAAAATCCGTCGTCATCGCTTGTGCTTTAATGGTGATGGTGTTGTTGAGGCCATGACGACGCGCGAAATCTTCGCTGCAAATAACCGCAGCTGCAGCACCACACGTCGGCGGACAGCATTGATATCGCGTCAGTGGTCCATAGATATGCGGCGATTCCATGATCTGCTCGACACTCAAACGTTCGCGAAAGACCGCAAAAGGATTGTTCGCAGCATGTTGTCTCGCCTTTTCAGATATCTTCGCGAAGGTTTCTTTTCGTGTACCGAACTCTTCGGCGTACTCCTGACCTGCACCACCAAAATACTGGGCTGCATCGGGCGCCATCTTGTCGACGCCTTGCATGGATTTACGCGCTTTAAAAAAACGTTTGAGTGGGCTGGGTCT
>CAJYBS010000008.1 GCA_913064795.1 uncultured Gammaproteobacteria bacterium | reverse complement strand
ATCGAACCCTAAGGTGAGCTCTTCTGCGATGCGACCTCCGAACAGCCCACAAATTTGGCTCTCGATCAAACGCTTGCTCATCGAATATCGGTCTTCTTCGGGAAGGAACATGGTCACGCCCAAAGCGCGCCCGCGCGGAATGATAGAGACTTTATAGCTTGGGTCGTGTTCGGGCATCATGTACCCCACGATGCAATGACCCGCCTCATGATAGGCTGTGTTTGTCCGCTCTTTTTCGTTCATCACCATGGTCTTGCGCTCTGCGCCCATCATGATCTTGTCTTTAGCTTGTTCAAAATGCCGCATCGCCACCAATCTCTGGTCCGAGCTACGAGCAAAAGGGGCCGCTTCATTAACCCCATTGGCCAAGTCAGCGCCAGAACACCCTGGCGTCCCTCGAGCGATGTCCATTGCCACCACATCATCAGAAATCGGTACTTTGCGCATGTGAACCTTCAGCACCTGCTCTCGACCGCGAAGGTCTGGCAAGGGCACGACAACCTGTCGATCGAAACGACCAGGGCGCAGCAGCGCCGGGTCTAAAACATCAGGTCGGTTGGTCGACGCAATGACAATGATCCCTTCGTTGCCATCAAAGCCATCCATCTCTACCAGAAGCTGGTTCAACGTCTGCTCTCGCTCATCATGTCCGCCACCGAGACCTGCTCCTCGATGCCGGCCCACGGCGTCGATCTCATCGATAAAAATGATGCAAGGCGTCGCCTTTTTGGCCTGCTCGAACATGTCTCGAACACGGGAGGCCCCTACTCCTACGAACATCTCGACGAAGTCTGAACCAGAAATCGAGAAAAACGGCACCTTCGCTTCCCCTGCAATGGCCTTTGCAAGCAGGGTCTTTCCTGTCCCAGGGGAGCCCACCATCAATGTCCCTCGAGGAATTTTTCCGCCAAGTTTTTGAAACTTACTCGGCTCTCTCAAGAAATCGACGAGCTCTTTGACTTCTTCTTTCGCCTCGTCCACGCCTGCGACGTCGGCAAACGTTGTCTTAATTTGGTCTTCACCGAGGAGTTTTGCTTTGCTCTTGCCAAACGAAAGCGGACCCCCTTTACCGCTAGCGCCCCCTTGCATCTGCCGCATGAAAAACATGAAGACCGCGATAATCACGAGAATTGGGAAGCTAGCAACCAGCAATTGGGTCCATATGCTCTGCTGTTCGGGCCGCTCCCCTCGAAAACTCACATTGTGATCGAGCAGGTCATCGATTAACGCTTTATCGACGATCTGGGGCTGAACGGTCTCAAAAGAGATGCCGTCTGATCGTTCACCCCGAATGATCAGACCATCAATTTCTACAGAGCGAATCCGATTACCGTTGACGAGGTCAATGAACGTCGAATACTCGACTTCTTCTGGCGCTCGATCAACATTGAAATTTTGGAAGACTGTCAGCAAAACCGCCGCAATCACCAACCAAAGTAGCAGATTCTTTCCCATATCGTTCACAACTGTTCCTCTCTTAGTCGACTTCTGCAGCGCTGTTGTTGCCGCGTTCGCCCTTCTGCCTATTTCATTACCGCCTTGACCCCAATCAACTCGCTCGGGGGTTATTGACCGGCTCTTCCCAACCCTGCGAGATAGATTTCTCTCGAACGGCCCCGGGAGGCTTTGGGCTTTAGATTAACGTATTTCTTATACTGATTACGAAATTGACTCCGCAAAGTATCAATTCCTTCCCCTTCAAAGGCCTTAACCAATAAATTACCCCCGGGTTTGAGCATTTTTTGAGCGAAATCCAGTGCTAACTCCACCAGATAAGCGCTCCGAGGTAAATCAACCGCCTTCATACCACTTAAATTGGGGGCCATATCAGAAATTACAAGGTCCACCCGATCCTCACCCAGCTTTTCCAATAAACAGTCGAACACGGCGTCCTCCGTGAAATCCCCCGTAATGATCTCAACGCCTTCAATCGGCGCCATTTCGAGTATATCCAACGCAATCACTCGGCCCAGCGGCCCCATGCGCGCACGAGCTACCTGGGACCACCCTCCAGGGGCTGAACCAAGATCAACAACGATTTGTCCCGGCTTTAAAAGTCCTAATCGATCATCGATCTCGAGGAGCTTGTACACTGCTCGAGATCGATATCCCTCGATCCGGGCTCTTTGGACAAATGGATCCTGCTCGTGTTCGGTCAACCAACGCTGACTCGTTTTTGATTTTTTCACACCCGACTGCCCTTCTTGATCTTGCCATGGCGTACAATAGATCTTTTTGGAACTTAAGAATGTACACCCAACAACAGAAAAAACAATTTAAAGGAATCGGACATCATCTCGACCCAGTTGTCACGATCGCCGCAAAGGGACTCTCTGAAAGTGTCTTAACTGAACTCGAGCGAGCCCTCGATGATCACGAACTGATTAAAGTTCGCTTTGTTCATGATCGTGAGACTCGAGCCACTTTGCTCGGGGCGCTGGTCGAATCGACCCAATGTGAGGTTATCCAAACCATTGGCGGCATTGCCCTCATCTTACGGCGATCAAAAACGCCGAACGCAGCGCTTTCAAATCTCCTCCGCCACCGCGCCTAAAACCTAGCGCACTACTGACCCAATGTTTACCTAGAAATCCCGCCCTTAGGATCCAGCGTTTGAGTGCTTGCCAAGGGTGAACTCAAATCACAAATGTTCAACTGAAAGGATCTCGTATTCGATTTTTCCAGATGGGATCTGAATCAAAACCACATCATCGACCTGTTTACCTACTAAACTGCGCGCCACCGGCGAATAAATCGAAATCGTTCCTTGTTTGATATCGGCTTCGTCATCGCCAACGATTTTATAGGTTACTTCTTCATCTGACTCGACATTCAGTAATCGCACCGTCGTCCCGAAGATCACCCGCCCAGAGGGTGCAATCTCTTTGATGTTGATCACCTGCGCCGCGCCGAGCTTCGCTGCGATCTCTGATATCCTACCCTCAATATGGCCTTGCTCTTCTTTGGCATACTGAAACTCAGCATTTTCTCGCAAATCACCTTGTTCAAGCGCTGCAGAAATTTCTTGTACGATTCGGGGCCGTTCAACAGAAGTTAAACGCTTCAATTCATTTCTAAGGGCTTCGGCGCCCTCTTCCGTCATTGGAATCTTATCCATGGCTCACTGCCTTTAACTTTTTAAACGCCTTGCATCAAACGCGTCTTCGCGCTTCATCCGACGATTGCAGAGTGTAGTTCCTGTAAGCAGTATACTTCCATTTCCATCTTTTGACGCAAGGCCTCAATGCTGGCACGCCCCCCCGCCATCGTCGTGGTGTAGCAAACGTTATGCTGTAGAGCGTTCCGCCGGATCGCAAAAGAATCCTTAATTGCTTGTTTACCCTCAGTGGTGTTGATCACAAAAGTGATTTCGCCATTTTTAATGGCGTCGGTCACATTAGGACGACCTTCCATCACTTTGTTGATGACCTCAACCGGTAAACCCGCTGATTCAATCACGGCCGCGGTTCCTCGGGTCGCGCACAGCTTGAAACCTAGCGCCATTAAATCTCGAGCAATATCCACCAGCTGGTCCTTATCGGGATCCCGGACACTGAGGAAGACCCGACCCGTAGAAGGGATCTCATCATCCGCCGCCAGTTGCGACTTACCGTAGGCTTCCCCAAAGGTTCGCCCAACACCCATGACCTCTCCGGTCGACTTCATCTCCGGGCCAAGAATTGGATCAACGCCCGGGAATTTTCCAAAAGGGAATACCGCCTCCTTCACATGATAAAAAGCGGGTTTAATTTGCTGAGTAAACCCTTGCGCCTTTAAGGAAGTGCCCGCCATACACCGAGCTGCGATCTTAGCCAAAGACTGGCCGATGCACTTAGATACAAAAGGCACCGTCCTTGAGGCTCTCGGATTCACCTCGAGCACGAAGACTTGATCCCCCTGGACAGCTAGCTGAACATTCATAAGCCCGACCACACCCAGGGCCTTCGCCATCGCGACCACCTGTTGCTCGATTTCGTTAATCAATGCATCACTCAAGCTGTAGGGTGGAAGAGAGCACGCAGAATCTCCTGAATGAATACCCGCCTGTTCTATGTGCTGCATAATGGCGCCGAGCACCACATCATCGCCATCACACACGGCATCGACATCGACTTCAATGGCTTGATCTAAGAAACAATCCAGCAAAACGGGGGAATCCGGAGTCACGACCACCGCGTTTTTGAGGTAATGAGACAATTCGCTGGCTTGATGCACAATCTCCATCGCGCGCCCGCCCAACACGTACGAAGGTCTCACAACCAACGGGTAGCCGATTTCATCAGCCTGCTCGAGCCCTTCAGCGACGGTTCGCACAATCCGGTTTGAGGGCTGCTTGAGGGACAGCCCGTTGAGCATTTGTTGAAAGCGCTCGCGATCTTCCGCCTGGTCAATTGCATCGGGTGAGGTCCCGATAATGGGCACACCTTCAGCCTCGAGCGCCTTGGCCAATTTTAAGGGCGTCTGGCCGCCAAATTGAACAATCACACCACGAGGCTTTTCAACGTCAACGATCGCCAATACATCTTCTAAGGTAAGGGGTTCAAAATAAAGTCGATCGGAGGTGTCGAAGTCCGTGCTAACCGTCTCCGGATTACAGTTGACCATGATGGTTTCATAACCATCCTCACGCATAGCAAGCGCTGCATGCACACAACAATAATCAAACTCAATCCCCTGACCGATTCGATTCGGGCCGCCACCCAGCACCATAATCTTCTCACGCGAACTCGGTTCTGATTCGCAGACAGTTTCATACGTTGAATACATGTATGCAGTGGTTGCCGCAAATTCGGCTGCGCAGCTGTCGACGCGTTTGTAGACGGGTTTTACGCCCATAGAAAGCCTGGTGCTTCTCACCCGGCTCTCAGAAACATTCAAAAGATCGGCCAAACGACTGTCAGAGAACCCTTGACGCTTGAGGGATAAGAAATCCTCTTGTTTTAGATCCGAGAACGCTTTCTCCTCGAGACGACCCTCCTCGGCAATAATGTCCTCGATTTGAATCAAAAACCACGGATCGATGCAGGACAACTCGCAGACCGCTTCAAGACTAAGGCCCGCTCTAAAAGCTTCGCCAACATATAAAATGCGTTCTGCTCCAGGCACTCTCAGCTCTTGTTGAATGCGCTCAAGTCGATCGCCTTCCAAGTGATCCGCAATCGGTGAGAATCCATTGATGCCAACTTCCAACCCCCGCAGCGCCTTTTGGAGCGACTCCTGAAACGTTCTCCCCATGGCCATGACTTCACCAACGCTCTTCATCTGGGTGGTCAGGGTGTTATTGGCCTCGGGAAATTTCTCAAAAGTAAATCTCGGGACCTTCGTCACGATGTAATCAATGGCCGGCTCGAACGATGCGGGGGTAACACCTCCGGTGATTTCGTTGGCCAGTTCAGGCAGCGTGTACCCAATCGCTAGTTTGGTGGCGACTCTGGCAATCGGAAATCCGGTGGCCTTAGAGGCCAACGCAGATGATCTTGAAACCCGCGGGTTCATTTCAATGACGACCAATCGGCCATCCTTAGGATTCAACGCAAATTGGACATTGGAACCCCCGGTCTCAACCCCAATGGCTCGGAGCACATCAATCGATGCGTTTCGCATCACTTGATATTCCTTGTCGGTCAAAGTCTGGGCCGGCGCAATGGTGATTGAGTCGCCGGTGTGGACTCCCATTGGGTCGAAATTTTCGATCGAGCACACAATGATGCAGTTGTCCGCTCGGTCTCGCACAACTTCCATCTCAAACTCTTTCCAACCCAAAAGCGATTCATCAATAAGCAATTCATTGGTCGGAGACAGGTCAAGACCTCGGGTACAAATCTCCACAAACTCTTCAGCGTTGTAGGCAATACCACCGCCGCTTCCGCCCAGAGTAAAACTCGGCCGTATTACACAGGGGTAGCCCAACCTCGCTTGGACCTGCTTCGCTTCCTCTAGGGAATGCGCAATACCGCTCCTCGGCGTTTCTAAACCGATCGATTTCATCACCTGATCAAACAACTGCCGATCTTCAGCCCGATCTATGGCCTCTTTAGTTGCGCCGATCAGAGCCACGTTATATTGCTCCAGCACCCCTTCCCGCGCCAAATCAAGCGCGCAATTGAGCGCGGTTTGCCCGCCCATCGTTGGCAGCAAGGCATCCGGGCGCTCTTTGGCAATGATGCGTGCGACCACTTCCCATGTCACCGGTTCAATATAAGTTGCATCAGCCATTGCCGGGTCGGTCATGATTGTCGCAGGATTCGAATTGACGAGAATCACGCGATAGCCTTCTTCCCGGAGGGCTTTGCAGGCCTGGGCTCCAGAGTAGTCGAACTCGCAGGCCTGGCCGATGACAATAGGTCCCGCTCCCACAATAAGTACACTTTTGATATCTGCTCGCTTGGGCATTTAACGTCTCCCCGCTGACATGCTGGAGATGAATTGATCAAAGAGCGGCGCCAGATCGTGTGGTCCTGGGCTGGCCTCGGGATGACCTTGGAATCCAAAAGCCGGGGCCGTTTTTACCTTAATCCCTTGAATTGTATTGTCGAATAAAGATCGATGGGTCACTTCTAGGGTCTCCGGAATCTGCGACTCATCCAGACAAAATCCGTGGTTTTGACTCGTAATCATAACAACGCCACTCTCCAAATCTTGGACGGGATGATTCGCGCCATGGTGACCGTGGCCCCTTTTCTGAGTTTTGCCGCCCGCGGCCAACCCCAGCAGTTGGTGTCCTAAACAAATGCCAAATAGCGGTATTTGTTCAGCCAAAAATCTCTGGATCGCCGTAATCGCATAGGTGCAGGGTTCAGGGTCACCGGGCCCATTCGATAAAAAGATGCCATCAGGCACCATCGCCAAGACCTCCTCAGGGGGCGTTGAAGCCGGCACCACTGTCATCTCACAACCGCGATCAACAAGCATGCGCAGGATATTGCGCTTTACTCCAAAATCGTAAGCAATAACTTTGAATTGCGGGTCCACTCCCTCGAGCTTTTGCTGCTGTGCGTCCCAGGATCCATCAGCCCAAGAATAGGGGTCTGGGGTGCTCACAACACCGGCCAAGTCCATATTTTTCAGTCCAGGGAAACCCCGGGCCGCAGCCAGGGCCGTCTGAACTGACCGCTCATCTAGGTTCTCATCTGCTATCAAACACCCATTTTGAGAACCATGGGTCCTGAGGACACGGGTCAGCGCCCGTGTATCAATATCAGAGATCGCCACCATGTCATGGCGGATTAAAAACTCAGGCAAAGACTCCTCTTTACGCCAGCTACTCGCTAATTTGGGTAGGTCACGAATGATCAGACCTGAGGCATGAACCCTTTCAGATTCGTAATCTTCGGCGTTACAACCTGTGTTACCAATATGGGGATGGGTCAAGGTAATCATTTGTTGGGCGTATGAAGGATCGGTCAGAATTTCCTGATAACCCGTCATCGAAGTGTTAAACACCACTTCACCTGTTCGTTCTCCGAGTGCTCCGATAGACCGCCCGGAAAACACATCCCCGCTTTCAAGCGCTAATATCGCTTTCGCCGCCAAATTAAATCTCCCACCCTAGATTTATGGCCCAAAAAAAAGCGAGAAGGGCAATCCATTCTCGCTTTCTTGAAGGTTTTTAAGTCGTCATCTTAAGCGCGCATTCTAATTGAGAGGCGACCTTGATGCCAGCAATATCTGCAATCGCAGCCCTACTTTCCTTGGGAAACGCTTGATGCTTGATCACGCATTCCTAGGACATCTCGCATATCGAACAAACCCGGCGACGATTGCTGGCAGACCCACCTGCAGGCTCTCAGAGCGCCCTCGGCAAAGTTGCGGCGGCTATGCGCTCTGTGGGTCAATTCAATTCGCTCGCCAGCCATCGCGAATATCACATGGTGTTCGCCGACGACATCGCCGCCTCGGACTGCGTGCAAACCGATCTCCCCCTCCTGGCGCTGACCCACCAATCCTTGACGACCGTGCACAACCTGCGGCTGCGCCTGACCCGCTTTGACGGACTCAAGCAGCGCATAAGCTGTGCCTGAAGGCGCATCGACTTTTTGGTTATGGTGCATTTCGATGATTTCGACGTCCGCTTCGCTTCCAAAGCTCGTGCTCGCGCGCTCAACCAAATCCAGAAGCAGCGTTAATCCCACAGAATAATTGTGCGCGTGCACGACAGCTATCTTTTGCGCCGCCGATTGAACCCGGAGCATTTGATCCTCACCGAACCCCGTCGTCCCAACCACAACCGACTTATTGATTTCGACGCACTCAGAGAGACGCTGAAGACTTGCGTCAGGGGTCGAAAAATCAATCAGCACGTCAAATTCTGGCAAACCCTCGATACTGTCTGAAATCGGCCCTGAAACCTTTGAAGACTGGCTCAATTCAGAGAGTTTCCTACCGATAAGAAACGACCCTCGTTGCTCAATGCCGCCAACCAGGGCCAGTCCCTCGCTGACAGCGATTTGCTCGATGAGTGTTCGGCCCATCTTTCCGCCGACTCCCGCGATTGCGATTCTGACATCCATGCGCTTCTCCAAAGGTTTGAGGCCATGGCAGGCCCCACCACTAATCTCTCAAGGCATCGATGAATCGTTTGACCCCATTTAACCAGTGGGCTTGCTTGGGCGATTGTGACGCTTCTTGTTCACCGTCGAACTCTCGTAACAACGCTTTTTGGCGGTCGCTGAGTTTAACCGGTGTCTCCACAACGATTTTACAATAAAGATCCCCTAGGCCGCCGCCTCTAATCTGAGACATATCGACCCCCTTCCCTTTAAGCCGGAATAGTTTTCCAGTCTGGGTTTCTGGGGGCACTTTTAAACTCACTTTGCCTTCAAGGGTCGGCACTTCGAGCTGTTCACCCAGTGCTGCGCTGACAAAACTGATCGGTACTTCACAGTAGAGGTCTGGCCCTTCTCTCGAGAAGATCGGGTGCTCTTGCACGTTCATTTGAACATACAAATCCCCCGCAGGCCCTCCATTAACGCCAGCCTCTCCCTGCCCAGACAAACGAATCCGGTCACCGGTATCAACTCCAGGTGGTACTTTGACTGAAAGGGTCTTCTTTTCTTCAACCCTGCCCTGCCCTCGGCAGGGCTGACCCGGGTCAGTCATTACCCGCCCCTTACCTCGACATCGCGGGCAGGTCTGTTGCAGCGAAAAGAACCCTTGACGAGCGGTGATTTGTCCCGAGCCACCGCACTGCACGCAGTCCATTGGCTTGGTCCCCGACTTTGCGCCGGATCCTAGGCAGGACATACACTCAACGAGCGTTGGGATTTTTATCTTTGGGTTCGTACCCCTAACCGCTTCTTCTAGGGAAATATCCAGAATGTATTTAAGGTCCGAGCCGCGATGGACCTGACTCTGACCGCGACCACCGCTGAAAATATCCCCGAACACATCCTCAAAAATGGAACCAAAGCTGCCGCCGTTGCTAAAGCCACCGCCACCGCCGCCGCCCTCAAAGGCCGCGTGTCCAAATTGATCGTAGGTTCCTCGCTTTTGACCATCGAGCAGTATTTCTGCCGCTTCGCTGGCCTCTTTAAATTTCTCTTCGGCGGCCGCGTCCCCTTCGTTACGGTCGGGATGATACTTCATCGCCAGTCGGCGATAGGCCTTTTTTATTTCCTGCTCTGAGGCGCTTTGAGCAACGCCCAAAACCTCATAATAATCACGTTTAGACATAACCAATGCGCCTGAGCCAAGAGAAGAATGAAAAAATCGAGCCTAAGTCTACTTATCGTCTTTAACTTCTTCAAATTCAGCATCGACCGCATCTTCATGACCTGAGTCAGCTTCCGGTTCTCCCGGTGCGCCTTCTTGCTGCCCCGCTTCGGCCTGTTTGGCGTACATTTTTTGAGCCAGCCCTTGAGAGACTTCCGTCAGTTTCTGAGTCTTAGCATCAATGTCTTCGAGGTCGCTCTGCTGAAGCGCCCCCTCAAGGTCACCGATCGCGGTTTCGATTTCTTGTCGCTCTTCGTCCGTCGCTTCTGAGCCTGCTTCTTCGAGGGTTTTCCTCGTAGCGTGGATCATGCCATCTGCGGTGTTGCGAGCGGTCACCAACGCTTCGAATTTTTGATCGTCTTCAGCATGGGCTTCAGCATCTCTCACCATGTTTTCGACTTCTTCATCCGACAATCCACTGCTGGCTTTGATAACAATCGACTGTTCTTTTCCGGTCGCTTTGTCTTTAGCGGAGACGTTCAAGATGCCATTGGCGTCCAAGTCAAAACTGACTTCGATCTGAGGCGTGCCTCTGGGCGCTGGCGGAATATCTGACAAATCAAAGCGACCGAGCGATTTATTTTGTCCGGCTTGCTTACGCTCCCCCTGCAAAACATGAATCGTCACCGCGGGCTGGTTATCGTCAGCGGTGGAAAACACTTGCGACTTGCGAGTTGGGATAGTTGTGTTTTTTTCGATCAGCGGGCTCATCACACCACCCATGGTCTCGATGCCCAGGGATAACGGTGTCACATCAAGCAACAGTACATCTTTAACATCGCCAGCAAGTACTGCAGCTTGGATCGATGCACCCATGGCGACCGCCTCATCCGGGTTGATGTCCTTGCGAGCATCTTTACCAAAGAACTCCTTCACCTTCTTTTGGACCAACGGCATGCGCGTTTGTCCACCCACCAAAATAATGTCGTCAATTTCATTGATCGACATGTCCGCATCTTTGAGGGCAACCCGAAGCGGTTCTAAGGTTCGATCAACCAAATCCTCTACGAGGGACTCTAATTTGCTTTGGGTAATCTTCATCACGAGGTGCTTCGGGCCCGTCGCATCTGCGGTCACGTAGGGCAGGTTGATTTCTGTTTGGCTAGAGCTCGACAGTTCGATCTTCGCTTTTTCGGCCGCTTCTTTGAGTCTTTGAAGCGCCAGTGAGTCCTTGCTCAGATCCATACCCTGGTCTTTTTGAAACTCTTCGACCAAATAGTCAATGATCCGCATATCAAAATCTTCACCGCCAAGGAAGGTGTCTCCATTGGTTGAAAGCACTTCAAACTGCTTTTCACCATCCACGTCAGCAATTTCAATTACGGAGATATCAAAAGTACCGCCGCCCAGGTCGTAGACAGCAATGGTCGAGTCGCCTTGAGCCTTATCCATGCCGTACGCCAGCGCCGCCGCAGTGGGCTCGTTAATAATGCGCTTGACATCGAGGCCCGCGATTCGGCCAGCATCTTTTGTGGCTTGACGTTGAGAGTCGTTGAAATATGCCGGGACGGTAATCACCGCTTCTTTAATTTCTTCGCCCAAAAAGTCTTCTGCCGTCTTTTTCATTTTACTCAAGACTTGAGCAGAGACTTGGGGCGGGGCAAGACGATCGTCTTTAACCTTGACCCAAGCATCGCCATTATCAGCCTTGACGATCTCGTAGGGCACCATCTTGATGTCTCGTTGGACTACATCGTCTTCAAACTGCCGACCTATCAATCGCTTAATCGCGAACAAAGTATCGTTCGGATTCGTCACCGCTTGGCGCTTGGCGGATTGTCCCACTAAGGTCTCATCGTCCTGGGTATAGGCGACAATAGAAGGTGTTGTGCGATCGCCTTCGGAATTTTCAATAATCTTCGTAGCCCCGCCGTCCATTACAGCGACGCAAGAGTTAGTGGTTCCTAGGTCAATTCCAATAATTTTCGCCATGATTTTTCTCCGCTTCCTTTGGGACTCAATCCCTTAACTATTACTTCTATTTAGGTCAGATCTTCTTATGTCAGATCGTGTTGCATCAGCTGTTGCTATGTAAGGTCATCCATCGTTAATTCAAGCGCCTTCAGGTGCTTTTGAAACCATGACCATTGCTGGCCTCACCAACCGCTCGTGCAATTGGTATCCCTTCTGAATTACCGCCATGACTGAATTCGGCTCGAGGTCGGGATTTTCAATCAACGACAGGGCTTCATGAAGATTCGGGTCAAAAGGCGTTCCCAGAGGGTCGACGACGACAATGCCCTCTTTTTCCAAAACTTCTGAAAAAAGTTTCAAGCATAGCCGCAGGCCCTCAAGTTGAGGATCGTCTTCAGGCGTTTGTGCTTGCTCGCTTGTCTCAATCGCTTTTTCAAGACTGTCCATAACAGGCAATAAGTTTTGAACCAGTCGCTCAACCCCAAATTTGTGCGCGTTTTGCACATCCCGCTCCGATCGTTTTCGGAGGTTCTGCATTTCCGCTTCGGACCTCAGCGCCAAATCCCGAAATTTTTCTGCTTCAGCGAGCGCAATCTCTAGCGCGTCACCCGCCTCTTCAGAGGGTTGCACAGCCTCCTGCTCATCGCTTTCTGGTGGGTTCGATTCATTGGCATCCTCAGTCTGCGCGGATGCCGATTCCTCTAATTTCGCATCAGAATCATCGTTCTCATTCGTCATGGGTCTACATTCCTACCAACGTAGAAAGGCATATGGGGCTATTTACACTGAATTCAAGAGTAAGACGTCGATTTTTGGCAATCTTAGCGTTTCGCCTGAAAAACGAATCTACCGTTGGGGGACATCCATGACCGCACTCATCATCTTGGCGGTGGCATCAACAATTGGAATAATTCGACTATACGCCATCCGCGTTGGTCCAATAACGCCCAAAACACCGACGCATTCACCCGCGACCTGGTAGGGCGACGTCACAAGACTGCAGTCTTCTAACAGTTCATAGCCAGACTCATGCCCAATAAAGAGCTTAATGCCCTCGGATTCCATACAGCGGTCGAGCACATGAAGAATATCGCCCTTGAGCGAAAAGGCCTGAAATAACCCGCGCAGATCGCGTCGGCTCTGGGTTTGATCGACTTCGAGGAGGTGTTCCTGCCCTGCTAGAACAAAATCTGCATTGGCCTGAGTTTCAAAAAGCTGGTCTGCCATCTCAAGCGTGCGAAGCATCAATTGATCCATTCTCTTTCGATCCCCCTGCATGGAGAGAATCAATTCTGACCGAATCTGAGTGAGACTCTTTCCCGTGAATTCGGCATTCAAAAAGTTGGAAATTTCTTTGAGCTGAATTTCTGAATACGGTTCTTCGACGTGAATCACTCGATTTTCAACTTCATGGTCATTGAGCACCAAGATGGCAAGGACTCTCCCACCGGAAAGCGGAATAAACTCAATTTGCTTTAACTTGAGTTGACCCGGTTTGGGGACGGTTACTAGGCCTGCGAGCTGAGTGATCTCAGACAGCAAGCCTGATGCCGACTGGACCAACTCGGCGGCATTCATATCCGGATCAAATTGTCGTTTAAGTCGATCAAAGTCATCAAAGGAAATAGGTTCCGCTGGAATCAAAGAATCCACAAAAAATCGATAGGCTTGCTCCGTGGGAATGCGGCCGGCGGAGGTATGGGGCGATTTAAGGTACCCTCGCTCCTCAAGGTCAGCCATCAGACTTCTAATTGATGCTGGACTCATTGAAAGTCCTGCTGATGCGGCGAGCCGTGCAGACGCCACGGGCTGCCCTTCATCGATATAATTTTCTACGATCGTTCGTAGTAACTTTTGAGATTTCTCGGAAATCATCAAACGCTTCCTTTTCAGCAGACGCATGCGGCTTTACACTCGAATATAGCGTTTAAAGCCTCGCATAAAAAGCATTATCCCGCCCAAGAGAGTCATCGGATCAGGCAAGACCCATCACAGTATTTCCCAAACCCAAGGACTGCGATAAGGTAACACGCTATGTTGCATCATCTGTCCATTAAGAACCTTGCGATTGTCGATGAGATTCACATCGATTTGGACTCGGGTATGTCCGTCATCACTGGCGAAACCGGTGTTGGTAAATCACTTATGGTCGACGGATTGGCGTTGATCATGGGCCAAAGAGCTGAATCAAACCTCATCGGTGGGGGAGCGAATACAGCGGAGGTCAGTGCGGTTTTTGACCTGGGCGCTGCACCTGCCGCCATCGCATGGCTTGATCATAAGCTGATTGAGCGTTCTGAAGGCCAAGCCGTTGTCCGACGAGCGCTCAGCAAGACTGGACCCAGTCGCGCCTTCATTAATGGGACAGCCGTGACTTTGGCGGAACTCAAAGACTTCGGCGCCCTCTTAATCGATATTCACGCACAACATGAGCATCAAGTCCTTCTCAAAAAAGAAGGTCAAAGGCTCTTATTTGACGAATTCGCTGACGCGCAGCTCAATGCACAGACTGTCACTTCGCTGTACGAGAAATGGATGACTCAGCGCGATGCGCTGGTTGCCCTTTCGGCGTCCCAGCAGGAACGTCTAGATCGTCAGCGCTTCCTTGAGTATCAACTTGATGAGCTCCTCAAGCTCGAGCTCAAGCCTGAGGAGGCCCTGTCACTTGACCAAGAACTCGTTGTATTGGCGAACGCCGAAGAGGATATCGCCCTAGGATCAACCGCTGTGAGTCTCGTTGACAATGACAATGCTGAGGGCGGCTTAGAGCGACTCAGAATCGCTGCCCTGACCCTGTCAAAAATGAAAGATCCTCGAATCGAATCACCACTGCAAGAGCTGTCCCGCAGTATCGTGCAAATCGAAGAAACCCATCGAGATTTGACCCGCATCTTAGAATCGAGTGCCGTCGACCCTGTGCGACTTCGATGGGTGGAATCGCGTCTGGGTGAGATCCACGATCTTTGCCGAAAGCATCGTTGCTCTCCAGAGGCGCTGACTGATCTACAAAGCACCTTGTCGGCAGAACTCGAGGCCTTGCTCGATTCGGAATCCTCGGCGGCCTCTCTTGAGGCCGAAATTGCAGCATCCCTCGCAGCATGGAAAAAAGCCGCAGAAAAACGTTCAAAAAAGAGCGCAAAGGCCAAACCCAAATTAGAGCGTGCCGTCAACGATCTACTTCACCAGATGGGCATGAACGCCGCGCAATTAGTGATCGCGCTATCACCAGCGACTGATCCAAATCGTCATGGCCTAGAAACCATTGCCTTTCATATTGCCACACAGGCAGATCAACCTGCGCAAGCGCTCAATAAAATTGCCTCAGGCGGAGAACTCTCTCGGATCAGCTTAGCGATCCAGGTCGCAACCCTTGGAGCCAATGCCATTGGCACAATGATCTTTGACGAAGTTGACGTCGGAATTGGCGGCGGGGTTGCTCAAACCGTTGGGGAATTATTAAGGCGACTCAGCCAACATACTCAAATTTTGTGCGTCACGCATCTTGGACAAGTCGCTGCACAGGGCCATCACCACCTTAAAGTCACGAAGAATGCGTCAACCTCACAGGTTACGACCCTCAATGAGGAAGAGCGAGTCAGTGAAATTGCCCGGATGGTGGGGGGACTGAAAATCACGAAAAAGTCACTCGCACACGCCCAAGAAATGATGTCCGTCGTCCAGACTTGATAATAGGCAAGAAAATGGCGCCCTAAGCTCGACAATCGGGGCAGAGCCCAAACATATTCAGCTGGTGGTCTGTAAGCTCGAAACCCATTTCTTCAGCAATGGCTTCTTGCCGCTTTTCAATTTCACGATCCGCAAATTCCTCCACTCGGCCGCACTTCACACACACAATATGATCATGATGTGCCTCGGGGGAAAGCTCGAAAACCGAATGCCCGCCTTCAAAGTGGTGCCTTGTAACGAGGCCCGCATCTTCGAACTGGGTTAAAACTCGATAGACCGTCGCAAGGCCGATCTCCTCGCCACTATCGAGCAACAATCGAT
>CAJYBS010000007.1 GCA_913064795.1 uncultured Gammaproteobacteria bacterium | reverse complement strand
GGTCTCAGGTATCCTGCCTGTTGGAGGGGTGCCCCTTCCATTAGTGAGTTATGGTGGCACTTCCTTGCTCACGCTGTTTGCGGGTTTTGGCTTAATGATGTCGATCCACAGTCATCGCAGAATTACGCTGTCATGAAGAGAACGAGTCATCGATGAAACACAAACCCAGAATAATGTTCCAAGTTTTCTTGCCATTGCTTGTGACTGCCTCGGTGATGATACCCATTGCCAGCGCGGATTACTCTGAACGTCCGGAAGTTCAGCAGTTTATCAGCGAGCTCAGTGCCTCCGATGATTTTGACGCCCAGGCCCTCATAGGCGTCTTTCGAGAGGCGCGTTATAAGCAGTCGATTATCGATGCGATTTCACGACCCGCTGAGCGTGTTCGGAAATGGGATGGCTATCAAGATATTTTCTTGACAGCTCGACGGTTGCGCCAGGGTATCGCCTTTGAAGCAACCCATCGCGAGCTTTTTGCAAAAGCTGAGAGACGTTGGGGGGTTGATCGATGGACGATATTGGCGATTTTGGGTGTCGAGACTTCTTATGGGAGGAATAAAGGGAGCTATCGGGTGATTGATGCTCTGTCGACCCTCGCATTTGATTATCCGCCGCGTTCCAAGTTTTTCAAAAAGGAACTGCGTGAACTCTTTATACTTGCCCGAGAACAGGACAAGTCCGTTGTTGATTTATTGGGATCTTACGCTGGCGCCATGGGCTATGGTCAATTCATTCCCAGTAGTTACCGTGCCTACGCTGTCGACTTTAATGGAGACGCGTTTATCGATATTTGGGATGAGCCTGCAGATGCAATTGCAAGTATAGCGAACTACTTGTCGGTGCATGGCTGGAAGCCCTCGAAGCCCGTTTTGAGAGAGGTCACATCGATCAAGGATCTATCTCCGGCCCTGTTAAACAAGCAGCTCAAGCCGCATCTCAGTGTCGCAGCGTTGATCGAGGGTGGGTTGGATCCAGCATTACTGAGCGATGTTGAGTCTGACGTATTGCTGAACCCCTTAAAATTTGAAGGCAAAGCGGGGCCAGAATATTGGTTGGGATATCCTAACTTCTATGTCATTACCCGCTATAACCACAGTCGACTCTACGCGATGGCGATTTATCAATTGAGCGAGCAACTCAGAAAGGGAGGCACGCAGTGAGTATCAGACCATCGGGTCGTGCTGTGAAGTTGAGCATGAAAGGGTTGTTGGTTTTATTGCTCGCAGGATGCCAGTTTGATGGTCGGCAGATGGTTGCGGCGATGTCTGATGCGATGCGCCAGGACGACGACCTTAATGAGACCATCAGCGAGTCTTCCGCCGACGAAGGGGCAACCGGGGTCGAGAGTGCTGCGGATGAAGTGGCTGTGGATGACGCAAATCCAGAAATGACTTCAGATCAAGGCGAAGGGCTTGCATCTGATGATTCCAATTTAGAGCAAGCTCAACCATCAGGACTGGGCCGTGATCAATCTAAGGGTAGCCCGCGGCCGCCATGGAACAGTCCCTATGAAGTCTATGGGGATCGATACATCGTCAAGGAAACTTCTCGTAGATATCGGGAAGTCGGAATCGCTTCCTGGTATGGGAAAAAGTTCCAGGGCCGTAAGACGTCCAATGGTGAAATCTTCGACATGAACGCGATATCCGCGGCGCATAAAACCCTACCGATTCCAACCATGGTTCGAGTCACGAATTTGGATAATGGCCAAAAGATAGACGTTCGAATTAATGATAGAGGTCCTTTCCATGATGACCGAATCCTTGACCTGTCGTATGCCGCCGCGAAAGCATTGGGCTTTTCGGATCAAGGCACTGCGCCTGTCGTTGTTGAAGCATTGGATGCTTTGAATTATCCAGGAGAGGCGGCGACGCCCAAAAAAGCGCCAAACATTTATCTGCAAGCTGGAGCCTTTCAGGCTAAAAGCAGCGCCGACAAGCTTAAACGAGATATTGAGACAACGTTTATGTTGCAGCGCCTAAATGCCAAGGTCCGCGTGTTGGAGAGCGAGCTGGAAGCCGAAGTAAAGCTTCACAAGGTGTGGATTGGTCCCATACTGAGCACAAATCGAGAGGCCATGATCTCCACGATTCTGTCCCAGATGGGGCTGGCGAAACCGGTCAAGGTCGTTGCAAATTAGCGCTTCGAACTCGTTGCCAGTAACATTGTCTCTCAAGCTGTGCTCTCCGATAGGACTCCAAGCATCATGAAAATTTTTGCCGTAATCTGTTTAAGTCTGGTATCCATAACACTATCGGCTGCCCCCATTATTATTCCAGCGCCGCCACAACTCGCGACCGAAGGTCACATTTTGCTCGATGCGGCAACGGGGACAGTTTTAGTTGAGCAAAATTCGGAGGTGAGGCTGCCGCCTGCAAGCCTGACCAAAATCATGACCAGTTACATTATTGCCTCAGAAATCGAACAAGGCCGGATAGCCTTGGACGACGAAGTCCCAATCAGTGTAAAGGCCTGGAAAACCGGGGGCTCGCGTATGTTTGTTCGTGAAGGGACTGACGTTAAAGTCTCTGACTTGATTCGCGGCATTGTGGTGCAATCAGGCAACGACGCGAGTGTCGCGATGGCCGAATTTATCGCCGGTGATGAAACCGCCTTTGCAGATATTATGAATCAAATGGCAGCTCGGCTAGGCATGGAGAATTCAGAATTTCGCAATGCGACGGGTCTGCCCGATGAATCCCATTACACAACGGCTCGAGACTTGTCGGTGCTTGCAACTGCGCTGATCCAAGACTTCCCCGAGCACTACAAGATTTATCAGGAGAAATACTTTTCTTACAACGACATCCGACAGGCGAACCGTAATAGTTTGCTTTTTAGGGATGATTCGGTTGATGGCGTCAAGACCGGACATACTCAGGCGGCGGGCTACTGTTTGGTCGCTTCTGCCGAAAAAGCGGACATGCGTTTAATCTCTGTGGTGATGGGAGCGACCTCTGAGCGAGCTCGCGCGGTTGAATCGCAGAAGCTGCTGAACTACGGTTTTCGTTATTATGAGTCGATTAAACTTTACGAGCCTCTGGAGAGTTTAAGGCAGGTAAGGGTTTGGGAAGGGTTGCACGAATCACTGGCTGTGGGTCTCGAGGATCTTGTGCAGCTCACAATCCCTCGAGGATCTAGAGGTGCTCTCGAGGCCGACATCGTCCTCGAACCGATCATTCGTGCGCCAATCACACGTGGACAGGTGTTGGGGACCCTGACCGTTCGCCTGGATGGGGAATCACTTTTGGAGCGTCCCGTGGTTGCTTTGAATGGCGTCAAACCTGCTGGGTTCTTTGCAGCCCTCATGGATAGTTTTCAGTTATTTTTGCTGGAGACTTTTTCAGGCGACCCTTTAGCGCTCTGATCTATGGAGAATCCACCAAAAATCAGCTTTCCCTGTAACTATCCGATCAGAGTGATTGGTGTGAGCAATGAAGCTTTTCGCCGTCAGGTTCTGGATGTTTTTCAGAAGTTTGACGCGGGGGTGGACATTGATAAATTATCGTACCGCCCGAGTTCTGGAGGCACCTACGAGTCGATACAAGTGCAGTTTTTCGCTCAGAGTGAGGGGCAGCTGCAAGCGCTTTTTGAGCAGTTGAAGCGAATTCCGGGTATTAAGATGGTGCTTTAAAATGCGCCAGATCGATTCTGAAATAATGGTCCGTCAGATGGGCGTGCTTGACTATAAGGATGGGCTCAAAGCGCAACAGGCCTTTACCCGGGCAAGGCACTTTGATGATCGTGATGAACTGTGGATTGTAGAGCACCCCGCGGTCTTTACCTTAGGCCAAGCTGGAAAAATGGAGCACGTGCTTAATCCCGGCGAGATCCCGGTGGTTCGATCAGATCGAGGTGGACAGGTCACCTACCATGGACCAGGCCAAGTGGTCATCTACCCGCTGCTCAATGTAAAACGGTGCAAGATGACCGTTCGGGGGTTGGTCTCAAGTCTCGAGCGCGCGGTGATTCATTGCTTGAAAGAATTTGGCCTGGAGGGGGAAACCCGTTCTGGCGCGCCGGGGGTCTACGTTGATGAGCGCAAAATCGCGGCTTTGGGGCTGCGTATCAGTCGTGGATTTAGCTATCACGGCTTGAGTGTTAATGTCGCTATGGATTTGGCGCCGTTCGAACGAATCAATCCTTGCGGGTATACCGATCTCAAGGTGACAGATCTCGTAAGAGAAGGGGTGGTGGTGACCCCGAAACAGGTGTCTGAACGCCTGATCACAAAGTTAAAACAAGAGATTTCTTTGGCAAGGACTGGAGAGACACCGATTGACCCATCTTCGATGGGTGCGAGTTAAGCGAGGACCAACGTGACCGAAAAAAAGAACCGATTGATTCAGGGTGAAAAACTGAGAGGGCTTGAAAAAGTTCGGAGGATCCCCGTAAAGGTCATACCCAGCGAAACCCTGCTTCGTAAACCGGATTGGATCAGAGTCAGGTTGTCTGCTGACCCGGAGGTCGCGCGGATCAAGGGAATCCTGCGAGAACGCAAGTTGGCCTCGGTGTGCGAGGAGGCCAGTTGTCCGAACTTACCTGAATGTTTCTCTCATGGTACGGCGACTTTTATGATCATGGGTGAAATCTGCACGCGCCGATGCCCTTTTTGTGATGTGGCCCACGGAAAACCTAATCCGCTAGATGTCGATGAACCCAGGCAACTCGCCGAAGCAGTTGCCGAGATGGGGCTGAAATACGTGGTTGTCACATCGGTAGACCGGGACGACTTAAAAGACAGTGGGGCGGCGCATTTCGCCGAATGCATCCGGGCAGTCCGAGCCCATAACCCCTCGACGCGCCTTGAAGTCCTGGTCCCTGATTTCCGCGGTCGGATGGACATCGCGCTTGAGATCCTTAAGTCAACGCCTCCCGACGTGTTTAATCACAACCTTGAGACCGTGCCTCGCCTCTACAAAAAAGCGCGACCCGGGGCTGATTACCAATGGTCGCTTGATCTGCTCAAACGTTACAAGCAGATCGCACCAAACGTGATTACCAAATCAGGCCTGATGCTAGGGCTTGGCGAGGCAACCGATGAGGTAATTGCCGTGATGGAGGACCTTCGGGCCCACGACGTCGATATGCTTACCCTCGGGCAGTATCTCCAGCCGAGTCGAGATCACCTAGCCGTGGATCGCTATGTCCACCCCGATGAGTTCGAGGCGTTAAAAGTTGAAGGTCAGAGGCTGGGATTCTCCCAGGTTGCCAGTGGGCCGCTGGTCCGTTCTTCGTATCAGGCCGACCAGCAAGCTAAGGCGCATTGGCAGGACCGCAAGTAGGACAATCGGGTCGCTGCTTAAAAGTGAAGCTGTGCCATCGATTGGTCATGGCGTCGAAGGTTGTTAAACGTCCGGTATGATCCCGCGCGATGCCGAGAAGCAGTTTGAGGGTTTCCAGAGCGAGCAGGCTACCGATGACACCGACGAGCGGTGCGATGACGCCGGTTGTCGCGCAGTTTTGCTCGGTTTGGCGTTGATCGCCGTAAAGACAGGCGTAGCAGGGGCTCGCTGACACATTCGGGTCCCAAATCATTTGTTGGCCTTCAAAACGAATCGCGGCCCCAGAGACCAAAGGTATCCGAGCCTCGACGCAGGCGCGGTTAATGGCAAAGCGTGTCTCAAAATTGTCAGTACAATCAACCATGACATCGACCTCGCGCGCGAGGGCTGCGAGACCTTCCGAGTCGAGACGTCGATCGATGAGATGGCACTCAGTGTTGACGTTGATCTGAGAGAGCGACGCTTTGGCGGACTCCACTTTCGGCGCTCCAAGGGCTGCCTCTGAATGAACGATTTGGCGTTGGAGGTTGCCCAGGTCGACCTGGTCATCGTCCACCAACGTCAATGTACCGACCCCAGAGGCAGATAAGTAGAGCGCAACCGGGCTACCCAGACCACCCAACCCAATGACGCCAACGTGAGACCCTAGCAGCCGTTCTTGTCCCGTTAAATCGACATCCGGGAGAAGAATATGTCGACTATAACGTAGGAGATCATCGTCTTTCATCATGTGCCTAATTGTCCGATCACAGCTCTAGGGTTCCCTGACAGGTCGCGCAGTCCTTCGCTGTGCCAGCCCAAGGCGGTCATTGCGTCAATGACTGCAGACTGTTGATTATAACCATGCTCGAGCAGGAGGTGGCCGGTTTCTGTCAGGCGACCCTTGGCTTGAGAAATGATGGTTTTCAAGTCTTCAAGACCCCCATCGGCTGCAACCAGCGCCTGGCGAGGCTCATAGCGCAGTGCAGGAAGATGTGCATCATCCGGTGCAATGTAGGGGGGATTAGCAACGATGATATCGAACCGAGCATCGGCAAAACCATCCAGCCAGTTCGCTTGAACCCAAAACAGATTGCTGAGATTCCGACCGTTGTCTTGCGCGACGTTGAGGGCACGACTGCATTGATCGGTTCCAATGACGGTCCAGTGGGGTCGTTCCTTGGCGATCGATACAGCGATTGCACCTGAACCGGTGCCGAGGTCGATGAGCGTGCAATCGGGCTGGGTGCAGCGCTCTAAAATTGTTGCAATGAGGAGCTCGGTATCGGCTCTAGGGATTAAGGTGTCTGCAGTGACTTTAAATTCTGAGGTCCAAAAAGCTTGTCGGTTGAGCAGGTATGCCAGTGGGACCCCTGCGCGGCGTTGCTCTAGCATTGCCTTGAATAAGGTCAATTGAGTGGGTGAGAGCCTTTGATCTGATCGAGCTAGCAAAGCGGTTCTTGTGAGTCCAAGACAATGGCCCAGCAGCAATTCAACATCAAGGCGGGAGCCGGTATCACCGAGCATCTGCTTGGCTTTAGTGGTCAAAACCGCAACCGAATCCGTCTCAGTCATTGGGGTCCTGACTGAGAGCCGTCAGTAAATCAGCCTGGTGCTCGCTTCGAAGTGGCTCAATCACAGCGCTCAGTTCGCCTGCAATCACCTGGGACAGGCGGTGGAGCGTTAAGTTAATGCGATGATCAGTAACTCGACCGTCAGGATAATTGTAGGTTCTAATTTTCTCCGACCGGTCGCCGCTACCTACGAGAGATCTGCGCTGCTCAGCTTGTTCCTGATTTTGCTCGCTTTGCGCCTTATCGAGCAGCTTTGCTTGGAGCAAGCTCATGGCTCGGGCCCGATTTTTGTGTTGAGAGCGCTCGTCTTGGCATTCGACAACGATGCCGGTGGGAAGGTGGGTTAGCCGCACTGCAGAATCGGTTTTGTTAACGTGCTGACCACCTGCGCCACTAGCGCGATAAGTGTCAACCCGGAGATCCCCCTTGTCGATCTCAATGGCGTCGATGGATTCAATTTCTGGCAACACAGCGACGGTACAGGCAGAAGTATGAATTCGGCCTTGGGATTCGGTTTGAGGAACGCGCTGAACCCGATGCGCGCCTGATTCGAACTTGAGATGGCCGTAGACCTCCGCGCCTTCAAATCGTGCGATGACCTCTTTGTAGCCGCCGTGCTCGCCTTCGCGCTCGTTGATGATCTCCGTTTTCCAGCCGCTGGTCTCAGCATATCGGAGATACATCTTAAGAAGATCGCCTGCAAATATCGCGGCCTCATCTCCCCCGGTTCCTGCTCTGATCTCGAGGAAAACGTTGTGCCCATCATTGGGATCTTTTGGCAGGAGTAGGATTTGGAGCGCCGCATCGAGCTTTGCGGATTCCTCTTGTAACTCTCGAAGTTCTTCCTCTGCGAGGGCTCTGATCTCTTCATCGGGCTCCTCGAGCATCAATTTGGTTTGGGCAAGGGCCTCAAGATTGGTCGTATAGCGCCCGAACTCATTGACCACAGGTTCTATTTCGGCGTACTCCTGAGAATATCGGCGGAACATGTCTTGGTTGTTAATAATATTGGGATCGCTCAAAAGGGCGGCTAACTCCTCGAATCGTTCTACAATCTGCTCGAGTTTTCGTTCCAAGGACGCTTTCATGGCTGGTGTTCCTCAGCTTCAAGTCCCAGCAGCTGCCGAGCCGTAATAAGGTCGGTCGTATCGCCCTCACTGATCAGTCGCCGGAGTTCGACACTGGGTTTATGAGCGACTTTTTGGGTGATCTGATTGGCGAGTAGCGTCAGCAGTTCTTCTGGATCATCGCCTTGTTCTAATCGAACCAAGGCCTTCTCAAGCGCTTCACTTTTGACCGCTTCAAGTTGTCTGCGATAGCTGACCACGAGGTTTTGCCCGGCTCTGGTTTTTTCGTTGCGGACAAAGCGATCAATGGCGTCATTGATTATCGATTCGGCGTCTGCCGCTGCGAATTTGCGCTGATCAAGGTTCTCGCTGACGATGTTTTGTAGATCATCGAGGCTATAGAGATAGATATCTCGAAGACGGCCCACTTCAGGGTGGATGTCCCGGGGCACTGCCAAGTCCACCATAAAAATAGGGGCATGCCGGCGCGACTTGAGTGCTGGCTCGACCATCTCGGGAGTAATGAGCGGCCGATTAGCACCGGTGGCAGAAATAATCACGTCGAAGTTTTCGAGATGCGTGGCTAATTGTTCAAGGGGAAGGGTTCTTGCTCCCGCCTCTTGTGCCAAGGCGGCAGCTTTAGTCTCAGTTCTATTGGTGATGGTCAGTTGGCTGACGCCTGCATTCTGCAATTGTTTTGCGGAAAGTTGGATCATTTCTCCTACACCCACCAAAAGGCAGTGGCAGTCAGATAACTGAGTGAACAAATTCTGCGCTAGGCGTACAGCCGCGGCGGGCATAGAAATCAGGTGCTGGCCAATTTCTGTTTCTGTTCGAACCTGCTTAGCGACTTCAAAGGTTGATTGAAATAACCGATGCAGTCGGGTCGATACGGCGTCATGGGTCTTTGCTTGCTCAAAAGCGGTCTTGACCTGACCTAAAATTTGAGGCTCTCCCAGTACCATGGAATCGAGACCGCAAGCGACGCGCATCATATGGCGAGCGGCATCTGCCTCGATAAAGTGATAGAAGTGTGGTTTGAGCAGAGCGTGCTCGATACGATGGTGCGCTGCAAGCCAAGACTCAAGGACGCTGAGGGTATCGGGATGACCCACCGTAATCACTTCTGTGCGATTACAGGTTGAAAGAATCACTGCTTCACTGCAGAGACCCGTGCTGCGCAGTTCCAAAAGGGCAGGGCGAATCTGATCAGTCGAGAAAGCGATAGCCTCCCGCAGTTCGAGCGGCGCTGACTGATGATTGATGCCAAGGACTAACAGGTTCATGGTATTTTCGTGTCACACCTAATCGGATGACTTTGCTCTCTCGTAAAATTACAATGGGAAGCTCGAAAGTCTTTGGGGCGAGCATGGTGCATTGTACGTTGCTTCGACCTGAAAATCAGGCGCTCAGATCGTTAAGTTTAAAGCAACCGAGCACCGAGAGTGAGGCAGATGAGAAAGACCAAATTAAAGTGCGGGTTGCGGATAAAAAAATGAACGGATGGGGGCTAAAAATTCGTTGGCGTTTTTGGACAGGTTTGGCACTCCTGCCAATGGTGCTGGCCGGATGCGCCGGTCAAACGCAGTTGCCCCTTGATGTGCCTGTTCGTCCGGTCCCCCTTGCAGAAACACCTGAAGAAAACACGCAAGTTGCAGAACCCGTCGTTCGAGCCTTTCCAGAAGGCACGCTCCTGGCGCTTTTGAGTGCGGAAGTGGCAGGCTACCGCGGGAACTATCAGTTTGCGCTTGATACCTACCTGCTCGAGGCGCGCAAGACGCGAGATCCTGGGGTTGCAGCGCGGGTCACTCGTCTCGCAGCTTACATGAAGGACGATGAGGCCGTGCTCGAGGGAGCGGGGCTTTGGGTTGACGCCGATCAGCAGTCGCTGGAGGCTCGCCAGTTTTTGGCGGATCAGCTGGTCAAGCGGGGTCGATATGTCGACGCCCTCGGGCAAATGCAGGCGATTGACCGCTTAGGCGGCGAAGCCCAGTTCGATTTTTTCGCCTACCGCGCCTCAAGAATGGCGACAGAAGATCAAAAGGCGCTTTTGGCCGGATTAAAGGCAATGCTTTTGGAGAACCCATCAGAGCCGCAGGTATTGTTTTCTCAAGCGGCGCTGCTTGAGGCGCTAGGACGAATCGAAGATGCATTGGTGGTAAGCGACGCGCTTTTGCTGCTCAAACCGGAGGAACTCAATTTCATCATCCTGAAGGCGAACCTTCTAGGGCAGTTGAATCGAAGAGCCGAAGCAAGAGCCGTGCTGAGTGCAGCGCTTTCGCAAAACCCCGAACAGCTCAGGCTTCAGATGTTACTGGCCCGCTCACTGTTGGAGGATCAATTATTGGTCGAGGCTAGGGCCGCTTATCAAAAACTGTACGAGGAGAGACCCGAAGACGGCGAAGTGCTATTCGCGATGGCGGTGCTCAGTATCGAAGCTGAAGACTTTGAACAAGCGCGCCTACACCTTTTGCGCTTGGTGCGAACCGGTCAACGCGAGAATCAGGCACAGTACTATCTGGGTCTGGTTGCAGAGCAGGCTGGGGACGCCGCTCTGGCCCTTCGTGAGTTCGGGAAGGTTGATGGGGGTTACGAATTCCTTTCTGCCCAAGGACGCATTGCCGATTTGATTCGCACGACCCAGAGCATGGCGGATGCTAGGGCCTTTCTTTCGGCCAGAAAGGAGGTTCATCCCGTGCTTCGGCCCCAGCTTGACCTGATTGAAGGCCAGCTCTTGTCGCAGTCCGGAGATCAGGACGCGTTGTTTGAGCATCTTGATCGAGCCGTCGCACTTGCGCCGGATGATCTGTCCTTGCTCTATTTTAGAGCGATGAGCGGACAAAAATTCGACCGGTTAAAGGTTTTAGAGCGAGATCTGCGACAAATCATTGTGCTGGATCCAAGTAATGCAGATGCGATGAATGCGCTCGGGTACACGCTCGCAGACCAAACGGACCGTTTCGATGAAGCGTTGGAGTTGATCAGCGAAGCGCTCAGGCTCAAACCGGACGAGCCTGCGTTTATTGACAGCATGGGGTGGGTACTCTACCGGCTAGAGCGCCTTGATGAGGCCCTGGTCTATCTTGAGCGGGCGTTAGACCTTTTTCCGAATGATGAGGTTGCCGCGCATTTAGGCGAGGTGCTTTGGGCCTCAGGTAAGACTCGTCAGGCCAAGCGTGTCTGGAACGCGTCGCTGGTTGATTTTCCAGAGAGTCAGTACCTCAAAGCTGTGCTGAAGCGATTTCTTGATCGATAACCCGGCGCAGGGTTGGTCCTTTACTGTAGTACTTGCTGCAATGATTCTCATGGCTGGGTGCCAATCAATCCCAAACGAGCAGCGTTGGACAGGCATATCTGGACCCGAAAGGATCGAGGGGCGCTTATCGATTACTGGGGTCAGGACCAATCCTTCTTTTTCTCTTGAACGGCTGAGCCCAGACCGTCAAATCTTCCGCGCTTTTGGGATCATGGGTTTGGGAGAGGTCTCGGTGTTGTATGACAAGGGCGAGCCGGTAGAAGGTCGATTCGAAGGAAAACGACTATCTGCCGAGCAAATGCAGGAAACTCTGAGATTGAAGACTGGGCTAGAGGTGCCGCTTGCAGTCCTGCCTGCCTGGATCCAGGGCAGAGCAGATTCGCGCTGGGACTCCCGCGGGTCTCCGGAGGAGTTCAAGCAATTGGGTTGGCAAGTCCGACGAGTCATGCAGACAGAGTCGGGTATCCCTAAGAGAACGGAGCTGACGAAGGGCGAACTGAAGATCGTCGTTGGGGTTCAGCGATGGCAGTAGCCCCACCCGTCAAGCTTTATGCGCCAGCTAAGTTGAATCTTTTTTTGCACGTTGTCGGACGAAGGGCCGATGGATACCACGAGCTCGAATCCGTGTTTCGGAGCATCAGTTTGTGTGATGTGATTACGCTTGAGCAGTCATCCCACGGTCGTGAAATTTCCTTGATGGCGCCCTCAGAGTTGGGGGATCCCAGTGACAATCTGATGTTTAAAGCGGCGCAAAGACTTCAAGATACGTCCTCGAGCGCTCCTGGCGCAAATATCCTTCTCGAAAAAAACATCCCTGTCGGCGCTGGGCTTGGCGGCGGCAGCAGCGATGCGGCGGCAACGCTGATTGGGTTAAACGCCCTGTGGTCGCTCAATTATGACCTTAATGACCTTAAGGCTCTGGGTGCCGAAATTGGTGCTGATGTCCCCTTTTTTGTAGAAGGCCATGATGCTTGGGTATCGGGAATTGGTGAGGTGCTCGAGCCGATCAAATTGCCAGAGGCATGGTACTTCGTTGTGTTCCCGAACGTTTTGGTGCCAACCGCGCAAATCTTTAGTGATCCTCATTTGACACGTGACACCCAGCGAAGCAAAATAGCGCGCTTTCTGGAGTCTCCCGCAGGGCCCGGTTGGAAAAACGACCTAGAGAGCGCAGTGCTGGCAAGCTTTCCAGAGGTTGGGAAGTTAAAAAACTGGTTAAGCCGCAGAGGCGCTGCTAAAATGTCTGGGTCGGGAAGCGCCTGTTTCATCGAGGTTAAATCGAGAGAAGCGGCAGAGGCACTGGCTGAATCGTTACCTGAGACGTGGCAGGGATTTGCCGTAAGCGCGGGGGCGGTTGAGCCGCTGCAGGCCCAGGTCAGGAGGCTACTGGCAGAGTGAAGGCAGCAACGCTTGCACTTGGATCAGCACCGAAAGTGCTGGGCGGTAAGGGCAAAAGGAAGCAAAGGCAAAAAGCTGTACAAGTAAAAAGCTGTAAAAGTAAAAAGCTGTAAAAGTAAAAAGCCGTGAAAGTGTCAAGTAGCAAAGGTTAACAGCAGTAAAAGTTAACAGCAGTAAAAGTTAACAGCAGTAAAGACAAGCAGCAGTGAATTTAAGTCGCTGCAGAAGCGACAACGATAAGTTGTCAACCCAGTTGGTGCGATCGAGCAATGAGCGTGAAGCATCAACAAAGTGTTTCGGATTGGGGTGTCGCCAAGTTGGTAAGGCACAAGGTTTTGATCCTTGCATGCGGGGGTTCGAGTCCCTCCACCCCAGCCACTTTCTAAGCCTAAGGCGGATCCAAATCGTGGCTGAATTAAAAATCTTTACGGGCAATGCCCATCCGGTTTTGGCGACTCGGGTGGGGGATCGACTTCGAATCGATCTTGGTGACGCACAGGTGGGCCGTTTCAGCGATGGCGAAGTCAGCGTTGAAATTAACGAGAACGTTCGCGGTAAAGATGTCTTTATCATTCAACCAACTTGTACGCCCTGCAATGATAATTTGGTAGAGCTGATTGTGATGGTCGACTGTTTGCTGCGAGCGTCCGCAGCTCGGATCACAGCGGTCATTCCTTATTTTGGTTATGCCCGTCAGGATCGGCGGGTGCGATCGGCGCGAGTGCCTATTACGGCAAAGGTTGTCGCCGACATGTTAACCAGCGCGGGCATCAACCGCGTTTTGACCATGGACTTGCATGCAGACCAGATCCAGGGCTTTTTTAACGTTCCTGTTGATAATATTTATGCAACGCCGGTTCTGTTGGTGGATATCGAGCGACAGATCGAGCAAGGCAAGTATGAGGACGTTATGATCGTCTCGCCAGACGTCGGTGGTGTTGTCAGAGCCCGGGCGATCGCCAAGCAGCTGAACGACGCAGATTTGGCAATTATCGATAAGCGGCGGCCTAAGGCCAATGAGTCAGAAGTGATGCATATCATTGGAGACGTAAAGGGGCGAACCTGCATTTTGGTCGACGATATTGTCGACACGGCAGGAACCTTGTGCGCGGCGGCCGGGGCGCTTAAAAAAGAAGGCGCGATCAAGGTTGTGGCCTATTGCACACACGCCGTGCTCTCTGGGAAGGCGCTTGATAACATCGCGCATTCCGAGCTCGACGAACTGGTGGTCACCGACACCATTCCCCTCAGCGATGCTGCGCAAAAGCTATTGAATATCCGGCAATTGACCATTGCCGAAGAGTTGGCTGAGTCGATCCGTCGGATCAGTAACGAAGAATCATTAAGTGCCCTGTTTGCCAAACGCATCCAGCCGGCACTTTTTTAACGCACTACATCAGTAGTGTAGACCCCCGCCCGTCGTGGTCGCAGCGACGCGTGGATTACCAAGGAGAACAACATGGCAGCTGAATTTGAGCTACAAGCCGAACTGAGAGCAGATCTAGGGAAAGGTGCGAGCCGCCGCCTACGACTGCAGTCTGATCTAGTTCCGGCCATTATTTATGGCGCGGGCAAAGATCCCCAATCACTTTCGATCCCGCACAAGGATCTCGTCAAAGCCACGGAAAACGAGGCGTTTTTCTCGCATATTCTTACCGTGAACGTGGCTGGAGAAAAGCAGAGCGCGATCATTAAAGATTTGCAGCGTCATCCAGCGAAGAGCCGGATCCTACACGCGGACTTTCAGCGAATTCTTTTGGATCAAGCGATCTCGGTAGAAGTACCCTTCCACTTCTTGAACGAAGAAGGTTGTGTGGGCGTGAAGACGGGCGGTGGACAGATTTCCCACAACATGACCCAGATAACGATCAGCTGTCTGCCGGGTGCACTCCCAGAATTTATCGAGGTAGATCTGCTGAATATGGAGTTAGGCCAAGCGCTGCATATGAGCGATATCATCTTACCCGAGGGGGTCACGATTCCCGCTTTGGCTCAAGGCGCTGATTATGACCAAGTCGTGGTTTCAGTGAACGTTAACAAGCGTGCAGAAGCCGAGAAGGCTGCTGAAGCGGAAGAAGAAGCCGCACCCGACGCTCCGCCAGCCGCTGAGGAATAAACCCGCCCTTCAAGGAAGGTTGCATGACCGTCCAATTGATTGTTGGTCTGGGCAATCCAGGCGACAAATATGCCAGCACCCGCCACAACGCGGGTGTTTGGTTTTTAGAGGCGATCCAAGCGCGCTACGGTTGCACGTTTAAATCAGAGAAAAAGTTCTTCGGCGCGTATACCTCTGTCGTTATCGAGGGCCACGAAGTTCGGCTGCTGATGCCCAGCACTTATATGAATGAAAGTGGTCGTTCTGTCTCGGCGATGATTAAATTTTTTCGCATCGAGCCAGATAACCTGATGGTTGCTCATGATGAGCTCGATTTGGCACCTGGAGTTGTCAAAATTAAGGCGGGGGGTGGTCTAGCGGGTCATAACGGCCTCAAGGACATCAGCCAGTCTCTGTCCGGGTTTAAGGCGTACAAACGGCTAAGAATCGGGATCGGGCGACCAGGGGCCGGCGATGTGACGCATTATGTGCTGAAGCAACCAGGCGGGGAAGATCGACAATTGATTGATGCGAGTATTGAGCGAGCGCTGAGCGTCCTGCCAGATTTGGTAACCGGCCGCGCCGAGTCAGCAATGCTGAAATTGCACACTCGCTCCGAGATCGCGCCAGTTAGAGAGTAGTTGGGAGAAGTACAATGGGATTCAAGTGCGGCATTGTCGGGTTGCCGAACGTTGGCAAATCAACGTTATTCAATGCCCTTACTAAAGCGGGTATCGCAGCAGAAAATTTCCCTTTTTGCACCATTGAACCTAATTCAGGCGTTGTGCCGATGCCCGACCCTCAGCTCGACGCGATTGCAGATCTGGTTCAACCTCAAAAGGTGATTCCAACCGCAATGGAATTTGTTGATATTGCGGGACTGGTAGCCGGCGCTTCCAAAGGAGAAGGGCTGGGTAATCAATTCTTAGCAAACATCCGTGAAACCGACGCAATTGCCCATGTTGTGCGCTGTTTTGAAGATGAAAATGTCACCCATGTCTCGTCAACCATTGATCCGGCTCGGGATATCGAAATCATCAATACCGAACTTCAGTTAGCCGATCTAGAAACCTTGGAGAAGGCGCTGGCTCGGGTTCAGCGAGTTGCAAAGAGCGGCAATAAAGAAGCCTTAGTCGAAATGGAGGTTTACTCTGGTCTGCTCGAGCACATCAATCAAGGACTGCCGGCGCGAACCCTCGAAATAGCGGAAGAGCAAGTTGTCTGGGTGCGTCAACTGCACTTACTCACCATGAAAAAAGTACTGTTTGTTGCCAATGTAGATGAAGACGGTTTTGAAGATAATCCGCTGCTGTCGGCGGTTGAGTCGATCGCGGAGGCTGAGCAGGCCGAGCTGGTTGTGATTTGTAATAAGCTCGAGGCAGAAATTGCCGAGCTTGATGATGATGAGAAAACGGAATTTTTGACTGATCTTGGTATGACTGAGCCGGGGCTGGACCGGGTGATTAGAGCGGGTTACACCTTGCTCGGCTTACAGACTTTTTTTACCGCCGGCCCAAAAGAAGTTAGAGCCTGGACAGTACGACAGCAAGCAACAGCGCCAAAGGCTGCTGCGGTGATCCATACCGATTTTGAGAAAGGCTTTATTCGTGCCGAAGTCATTGGTTATCAGGATTTTGTAGAGAGCAAAGGCGAGGCGGGTGCTAAAGAGGCGGGTAAATGGCGTCTTGAAGGGAAGGAGTATTTGGTTCAGGACGGTGATGTTGTTCACTTTAGGTTCAACGTCTGATGAAAGTATTCAGACATTGGCAGCAGATTGGTTTTTTACGACAACTTCTGCATGGCGCCGCGCTGATATCGGGGGCATTACTGCCGCTTGGCGGGGCCCCGGACTACACAGCGACCTGGGACCTTTTTTTCAATGGGGTTTTGCCCGCGATGGTGCCGATATTGCTGATCTTGATTGGCTTTGATGTGATGATGTGTAAGGTGCTGGCTGACGGGACAGATGAGCAGGAATCTAAGCGTTTAAGGAATATCTTGATAAGCCACTATTGGGTCTCGGCGCCAGTGGTTTTAGTATTTTTAATGTTTATTGCACCGTCGCTCATTCCTTGACAAAGAAAGGGCATCACAGGACAATCTCGCCTCGTTTTTAATCGTGGCTACGTAGCTCAGCTGGTTAGAGCACAGCATTCATAATGCTGGGGTC